>JALYPB010000183.1 GCA_030856585.1 Gemmatimonadota bacterium
GCACCAGGCTGCTGGCCAGCTTGGCCCCCGCGGTGGTCTTGCCGCTGTCCATGGATGTGCCGACCACGAGCACGACGTCGGGCAGCGGATATCCCGGCAAACGGGGATGGAACTGCCGCTCCTTCAGGTTGATCCGCCGGCCGTCCGGCTCGGCCAGGTAGCCGAGCAGCGACAGGCGGGTGGGAGCTGCCATTTTCTCATGTCGGGAGCGGACGGTGCCGACCATCCCTGCGCTGGTGAGGATGTGAACCTCCTCGCCGGGCCGTACCTCTCCTTCGAACGCCGAGGTGGCATAGCGGTTCCCGAAGACGCCCACGATGAGGTCGCGGGTGTAGAGTCGTAGCCTTCCCTGACGCGCCGTCATCATCCTGCTGTGGAAGCCGATCGTCTCGACCCGTGCCAGGGCGACGTCTCCCACCTGCGGCCCCTGCCCGCCTAGTGGGCTCAACTGGTAGTCCTGCCCGGGATCCAGGTAGCGGCAGGAATAGCTCCACTTCGGCTCCCCATCCGTGGGGGCCTCCGGCAGCGCTCCGGCCTCGACCTGCGGCCGAACGGTCACGTCTGTGATCATCTGAGATTCGCCTCGCTGAATACGGTTGGGGGTGCGGTTCGCGGCTCGCGGCGAAGCGAGCGGAGCCAGATAACGATTCGTTCGAGTGGGAAAAAGGGAGCGTAGGTGACTCCCGAGAGCTGGTACCTGAAGGTGATCCCCATGATGATGAAGATCCCCCAGTGCATGAGGAACGCGCTTACGGCCCACAGCCGGGCGAGCCGCCGGTCGAGCAGACTGATCGGCGCCCCGAGTTCCAACACCAGGGAGCCGACGCCGAGCGCGGTGAACAGTACGAGGTAGTCCTGGAGCCCGAACAACAGTGGTGACGCGGCGCCGCCCAGGAGATCCTTCCGGAGGCCATCCACCGCCACCTGCTTGAGCAGCGCTCCCCCGCCGGCCCACGACCACCCGGCCGGCCCGGCGACCTTGGCCACGCCAGCCAGGAAGTAGGTCGTCGCCGTCACCGCGCACATCAGTCGGATGGGCCAGCCGTATCGCCAGCTCATCCGATCGGGGCGGTTCGAGGGCAGCGCATCCAGCGATACCGCTTCCGCCGCGGGTGTGAAGGCGAGGATGAGCACGTGGAGGACCAGCACGTTGTCGGAGTGGAAGATCATGGACCACGAGTTCCGGTACGTGAGGACCCACAGCAGGAGCAGCGCGAACGCCGGCCCCGAGATCCGGTAGCGCCAACCGAGCAGGAAGGCCGCGTTCGCGGCCAAGGTGGCGATCATCAGCAGGTGGAACAGCGACGGATCCAGCGGGCGCGCCAGCAGTGAGACGACGCCCACCGGTTCGAAGAGGGAAGGGTCGGACTGCGTGAGATCGGTCAGCAAACCGTATCGGGGCGCCAAGTACCACAGTGTGTAGGCGCCGATGACCACGCGGAGCAGAGCCAGCCTCGAAGCGGGTGCCTCCGCAAACCAGAGTCGGCCGATTCTCCGCGCGAGCCGGATCACCCCCGCCCCCGCCGCACGCTGCACGAGGCGTGCTCCCGTTCGGCGAACGGGACCCTGGTGCCCTCGAGATAGTCGGAAAGCCGGTACGAGCCGGTCACGACACGCAGCGTGAAAGCCTCCTGTAGATGCTTCGCGTCCCGGGCGACCTTCGCCGCGACGGTTCGGCAGAGCCATTTCGGGTCTCCCCGTCGCACGATTGCGGCGATCTGCCGCCTGACCTGGTTGAGGCCTCCCGGCCCCACGTGGCGATAGGACACGGGGGACCAATTGCCGGAGGAGTCCGCCGCAAGGAGGTAGGTGATCCGTACCGAGTCCGAGCGCTTGGCGCTGAACATCGGATAGTGAGAGAGCGGGAAATTGTCTTTGGGACGAGGCCGCCAGTTCTCCCCGATGGGAGAAAGCGTCGTCGCGACCATGGTGATGCTGAGGATGCCGGCTCGCAGCTTCGTCATGCCAGGATGAATGGCAATCCGAATACCACGTCGTGCGGCCAGGGGGAAGTTGCAAAAGTTGCTGTGGGGAAATCAGTTGGCTCGAATGTGCGTGGCTGTCACCTGCGGTCGCCCTGCACCGGGGCGCGCCGGGCTATAGCGCTGTGCTACGACTGGGGAGCTGGCGGGCGGGTATCAGGAAGGGTGGCGCACCAAGCCGCGACGGCTTCGCGCTCGGTCTCGGCTCCGATGTGCTGGTACAAGGACGCAGCGGCCTCGGCGTCGCTCCGCGCCTGAGCGGTGCGTCCCATCGCTGCGAGCAGTTCGGCCCGCGCGTGCAGACCTTCGGCCTCCACCAGCGCGCTCCCGTGCCCGCGGGCCAGTTCGACCGATTGGTCCAGGGCAGCCAGGGCGTCCTTTTTTGCGCCGAGCGCGAGCCGTGCCAACCCGAGGATGCGGAGGGCGTCGGCCTGGCCCACCGGGTCCGGGATGATCCCGTAATCCTCCGCCGCCCGTCTGGCCTCCACCTCGGCCACATGCGGTTGCCCGCGCAGCAGGCTCAGCTCGGCCCGACCAGCGCGGGCCATGGCCAGAAGTTGCGGGGACTCCCCTTCGCGGGCGAACTCGATTGCACGCCGCTCGTGGGTGTCGGCCTCATCGAGCTGGCGGAGATCACGAAAGCTGATGGCCATATTGTGGAACGACTCGGCCAGTCCCCGGGGGTTCCCGATCCGCTGGTACACGGGCACGGCGAGGCGATAGCGCGCCAGGGCTTCCACCGGCTGCCCTCTGCTGTTGGCGATCAACCCGAGGTTGTTGGTGGCACGGGCCATGAT
>JALYPB010000232.1 GCA_030856585.1 Gemmatimonadota bacterium
GCGCACCCCAAGATCGCCGACTATCCGTTCACCACTCTGGAGCCCAACCTGGGCGTGGTGGGACTGTCGGGGCATAGGTCCTACGTCGTGGCCGACATTCCGGGCATCATCGAAGGAGCGCACGAGGGCAAAGGACTGGGCTTCCGTTTTCTCCAGCACGTCGAGCGCACCCGCGTTCTCGCCTTTCTCGTCCCCCTGGATGGCGAAGATCCACAGGGCACCTACGACCGGCTTCGCAGCGAGGTCCGCCAGTACAGCGGGGCACTGGCCGACAAGGAACACCTCGTGATTCTGACCAAGCGGGATCTGCTCCCGGCCGACCAGGCACTCCCTGACGTGAGCGCCCCGGAGGCCCTGAGCGTCCTCGCCATTTCCAGCGCGGCCGGGTCGGGTCTCGATGATCTCAAGGAGTATCTCTGGAAGGTGGTCGGTCAGGCCAAGGCCAGCCATCCGGTGGATTCGAGTGCCGGGTGGTCGGAGGAGGATGGATAAATGGACGACGAGCGGGTTGCCTACCTGGCTCTGACCCAGGTTCCCGGAATGGGGGCGGTGCGCCTGAAGACACTCCTCTCTGCCTGTCGCACCGCAATCGGCGCCCATTCGGCGCCGATCGCATTTTTAGGCTCCTTGCCCGGTTTATCGAAGGCCCTGGCGAGCGCGATCAAGGCGACGCCACTGGTCACAGGAAGGAAGACCGCCGAAGCTGCCGACAGGCTAGGCGCCCAGATCATCATACCTGGCGATGCGGACTATCCACTCCTGCTGCATCATATCCCCGATCCGCCCCCGGTTCTCTTCACCCTCGGCAACCGGTCACTGCTGTCCCGTCCAGCGGCTGCTCTCGTGGGCAGCCGGGACCACTCCAGCTACGGCGCCGCAGCCTGCCGTGCCATTGCAGCTGCGGTTGCGGAGGCGGGGGTCGTCGTCGTATCCGGGATGGCGCGAGGGCTGGATGCCGTGGCGCACACCGCCGCACTCGACGCCGGGGGAACCACGATCGGCGTGCTGGGCAACGGTCTCGGGGTCATTTATCCGGCCGCAAACCGGACGCTCTACGAGCGGGTGGCGCGAGACGGACTGCTCGTGACCGAGTTTCCCCCGGGCGAGCGGCCCACGGTGGGCAGCTTCCCGCGAAGGAACCGATTGATCAGCGGCCTCTCCCGCGTGACGGTGGTGATCGAGGCTCGGGTCGGGTCCGGCGCCCTGATCACCGCGGGAGCGGCACTCGACCAGGGCAGGGAAGTCATGGCGGTACCCGGCAACATTACCAGCGACCTGTCGGCCGGAAGCAATCGCTTGATTCAAGATGGTGCTGCCCCCGTGCTCGAACCGGCTGACCTGCTCCAGCACTTTCCAGAGTACGTGGCATCGCCCAAGAGGGCGGCTGTTCAACCGACCAGCAGCCCGTTACCCGACGCGCTCTCGCCTGAGGAGCGCGAGCTGGCCGCGCTTCTGGGACCGAACCCAATTCACCCGGACGAGCTTGCGAATCGATGCGGGCGGCCAATCGGAGAGATCCTGGGGCTGATCTCTGGGCTTGAGATTGCGGGCGTGATTCAGCAGTGTCCGGGGAGGTTGTTTCGGCGAACTTGAGCGGGAAGGGGGTCGACCCCACCCCGAAGCCGCGGGTAGGACTTCCACCGCCGCACAAAAGAACGCAGTGCTTGGTGGCAGATCCTACCCGCGTTCTTTTGTGCGGAGGCGAGACACCGGTGCGCTGCTGCCGGTGGGGGTGGAGGGGATGACCGGGCTCCCGTCTAGATTCAGGACGTGCACCTCTACCTCCACGTCCCCTTCTGCGCCCGCCGCTGCAGTTACTGCGATTTCGCCATTGCGGTCCGGCGCGACGTGCCCTCCGATGCATATGTCGATGCGGTGCTCCGGGAGTGGGCTCTTCGGCAAACTGACCCGGTCTGGGACGCCTCGCCCGAGGTGCGGACGATCTACTTCGGCGGCGGCACGCCGTCCCGGGTCACCCCGGCCTCCATCGGCCGGATGCTGGAACGAATCGCTGCCGACCGGACCATCGCGGCAGATGCGGAGATTACCCTCGAGGCGAATCCCGAAGACGTGACTGGGTCGGCGGCGGCAGCCTGGCGCGCCTTCGGGGTGAACCGCGTGTCGCTCGGCGTTCAATCGTTCGACCCCACCGTCCTCCAATGGATGCACCGGACCCACACGGCGGCCCAGGTCCCAGAGGCCGTCGACGCGATTCGTTCCTCCGGTATCGAAGATCTCTCGCTCGATCTCATCTTCGGCCTGCCGACGGCACTCGGACGCGATTGGCCCGCCGACCTGGCGCACGCCTTTGCGCTCCAGCCCGAGCATCTCTCGTTGTACGGCCTGACCGTGGAGGCGCACACGCCACTGGGACACTGGACCGATCGGGGAGAGGTGGCACCGGTGGACGAGGATCGCTACGCCGCGGAGTTCCTGCTGGCCCACGACGCGCTTGGTGCTCACGGCTACGAGCACTACGAGATCTCCAATGCGGGTCTCCCCGGCCACCGGGCCAGGCACAATTCGGCATATTGGCGGCGGGCGCCGTTTGTTGGGCTCGGCCCCGCCGCGCACAGCGGGATGGGCAACGAGCGGCGCTGGAATGTGCGCGAGTGGTCGGCCTACCAGCGGCTACTGGCCTCGGGGAGTTCCCCGCTCGAAGGCCGGGAGTTCCTCGATGCAGCCGCGGTAACCCTGGAGGAGCTCTACCTGGGACTCCGGACAGTTGAAGGTCTGGCGCTCCAACGGGTCCCGGCGCCCCTTGCCCGACAGTGGGTGCAAGCCGGCTGGGCCACCCAAGCCGAAGGGCGGGTGCGACTTACAGCTGAAGGTTGGCTCCGGCTGGATGCGCTGGTGCCGTCTATCGCCACCTAGCCGCGGTAAACCGCTGTCACTTCTCGCCATCCGCTGCTCCCTCTAGATTTCGCGTATGACCACCCCAGACCAGCTGAGTGAGCGCCAGCTACGCGTTCTCGAGGCCGTCGTGCACACCTATATCGAGACTGCCGAGCCTGCCGGCAGCCAGACGATTGCGCGCCGGTTTGGGCTGGGGGTGTCTCCGGCAACAATTCGGAGCATCATGAGCGAGCTGGAAGACAAGGGCTACCTCTTTCATCCGCATACCTCGGCCGGCCGGATTCCAACTGACCGGGCCTACCGCATGTACGTGGATGCCATCATGCGGCTCTCGCCTCCGAGCCACGAGGAGCAGCATACCCT
>JALYPB010000294.1 GCA_030856585.1 Gemmatimonadota bacterium
GGTGATAGTGACCCGCACTTCTACCTGTTTCAGCGCCTGCCGGTTGGTGCGCTCGATCAATGCTTTCTGGGACTGCATCAGAGACCTGCCTTCTGAGTGAGTGATTCTGCACCAATATCGTTCAGACTGGTGCTTTAACCACCAGTCCCGGGCCCGGTCTTCGGTTCACATCCGCCCGGGCATCATCCGAAACGAGCGCGTGGCCGTCTTGCTGGTGCCGAATGAGTTTGATGGCGGCAGGACGCGCACCTGTTCCATGAGATCCGGCGGGAGGGAGGAAGAGAGCCCCCGAACGTCGGAAGGGGACTCCTCCGGGTGTATCACTACTCCTCGAGCGTGGCACCGTCTGGCGAGGCGTTTTCCACCAGTTCCTCAGCCAAGGGCTCCTTAGAACGCTCCAGCTTACGTTGTTTCTTCTCTTCCTTCTGGCGCTGCTTGGCCAGTTCCTTTTGCCGCTTCTCGAATCCGTAATTGCGCTTTGGCAAGAGTGCTCCGAGTGAGGTAGCCCGGCCGACCGGCGGCCGGACGCTAGAGAGGCCAGCGTGGTGAGCGACTGCTTGCTAGTCAGTTACCACTCGAGCAGGCCGTCTTCCTCCAGGAAGGCCGCAACCAAAACCAGCGAGGGAAAGCTTGGGGCCTCCTTGAACACTCGCGCGGCATCCCGCAGCTCCGGCGAGGCGTGCTGCCCGCTCCGGAGACGAAATTGCCGGTGGGTTATTGCCAGCTCGTTGAACACGCGCCGGAGCGAGCTGGCCTCGCGCGTGGGGGCCGCGGGTTGCGTCGCTGAACCCGCCAGGAGCGCTGTTTTCGTGGGCTTCCCCTCCGCCTTCGGGGGCTTGGCGCGTTTGGCGCGAGGACGCGAGGCGCGGGCCCGCTGATCGAGAGCAAGGCCGACTTCGGCCACACGCGCCTGAACGCGCTGGGCCAAGGGGTGTATTGCGGTAGACGGCGTCGAGCCTGGCTGAGCCGGTTTCTTTTTGGGCATGAGGTCCTACCAGAGAGGGGGCTGGCACGTCAGGTGAAGCAGAAGCAGATGAAACTTAACCTCGTGGACGCCCTTACAGCAGTGCGTCGGCACAACTCGCTGCCATGTCGGGCGATGCACGTCGCTCAACGGCCTCTGAGGAGGCGGGTCAGGGCCCGGTCCAGGGCGCCCGCAAACGCCTGCCTGGCTCTGGCATCAAAGGGCGGCGGACCTCCGGTTACCCCCCCTGCAAGCCGAACTCGATCCATGAAGTCCCGGATGGAAAGCCGCTCCCCTATGGTCTCCGCCGTATGCTCCTCCCCCCGAGGATCGAGTACCACTATTTGCCTGGGCACCAGGAGGGCGGCGAGGGGAATGTCCTGAGTAACCACCAGATCGCCCAGCTCGGCGTGCTCGGCGATGTACTGGTCGGCAACATCAGGCCCACCGTCCACGCGAACGGCGGTGACCAGCGGGTTTCCCGCCGGAGGCTGGAGGCGTTGGTTGGCAACCAGGATAGTCTCCACCTGGAGCCGCTTCGCGGCGCGAAACACCAGCTCCTTTACCTCCCGCGGCGCGGCATCCGCATCTACCCAGATTTTCAAGCTTGCCCTCGGGCTATACTGTCAGATGACACCGCGACTCATGCGCGCTACCGGGACCTCGACCCCGTCGGGAAGGTTTAGCTGAAAACGCTCGGTCACCTGGAAACCGAGCGCCTGATACAGCGGTTCCCCGGGGAGCGTCGCCACCAGAGTTAGAGTGCTGAACTCCGCAGCCGCCGCGGCGCGGCGGCACTCATCAAACAGCCGCCGTGCTACTCCCTGGCGCGCCGCGCCCGGATCCACGAAGAAAGCCCGGATTCGGGCCGGTTCGGCGTGCGGATCGAGCAGCGGATCCTCGAGATCCTTCATCCGGTCGCCGCCGAACAGGGTCCGCCGCCGGCTCCAGCCACCCGCTCCTACCAAGTGGGCGTCGCGCTCCGCGACGAAATAGGTCCCATCATCGATCAGCTGGGTGTCGGTGCCGAACACGAAACGAAGGAGACTCTCGACCTGCGTGGGCGTGTAATACCCCTCACTGAGGGCGCGAGCCGACCGCGCGATCAGCTCCTCGATTTCCGGGACATCGGTCCCAGTGGCCGGACGGACTCGAAGCACCGCGCAACTCAAGGCTCCACGGGCTGCAGCGCCTCCAGTCGTGCGCCCAGGTCCTTGGGCCGGGTGCCGAGGAGCTCCCCCGTGACGCTGACGTAGATCTCCGCTCCGCCCCGACCAAACCCGGTGGCGTTTGGGTACGCCAGCACCCAGGCGCGCGGCTTGGCCGGGAGGTTGGGAACGCCGCTAAAGGCGAATCGAGTGGTGAGGGGTCCTAGTGTCGTGGGAGTGGGGCCCACCAGCCTCCCCCCCGTGAAGCGGGCGCCGGCGTAAGATGCGCCGCCGAGGGCCGCGCCGATGACGAGGAGCAAAAATAGCGCTCTCATGAGGCCTCCTGGGAATAGCCGTACGACTGGGGATGGGGCAACTAAGCCATGTGGTACCGGAAATGCGACACACCCTGCCCCGCAGGATGTCGCATATCGGCTCCAAGGCTTCACCCGGCCGCCAGCCGCCGTGCCTCGGCCAGGTGCGCAGGATCGAGCTGCATCAGGCTCGCCATCTTCCGAACTAAATGGGTTTCGTGGTCGGTAAGCCGCCCATCGGCCAGGATCACCCCCCACATCACTTCGGCCAGCACCATCTTTTGGGCGAGGGAATACTCGGCGGCAATCAGCCGGGTGAACTGGAAGTGATCCAGCGATTCCGAACGTGCCGTCTCGGCCAGGCGAATGAGCTCTGCGCCCGATGCCTCATCGAGACCGAAATAGCGCTGAATGGTGCCTTCAATGTGATGCCGCTCGTCGGCACTGAATTCGTTGTCGGCGTGAGCGAGCTCGAGCAGGAGCGCGCAGGCGGCCAGCTGCACCGTGCTGGGTGGCGCCTTCCCCGGAACCTCCCTGGAGCCGGATCCCAGGCGGTCCTCAACGAACCGGCGAATGGCCTCCAGCATTCAGCCTCCAATCACGGCAAGGGCGACTCCGCTGTCGGGCCCACCACGGTCGTCCATGGTCGCACCCGCCAGCCCGTAACGAGACCGCGCTGTACGTAGGGATCCGCGACCGCAAAGGTGCGGGCCACCTCCGGCGTTTCCCCCCGGAACAGCAACACCCCGGTGTCCGCCGGATCGGCCAGGGCGCCGCCCAGCACCAGCTCGCCCCGCTCGATGAAGGGACGGGCGTACTCGAAATGGGCCGGGCGGTGCAACTGGCGCCGGGTCAGATAATCGGGGACGTAGTCATAGAACAGTAAGAAGTGCATCGGGACCTCTCATTCCGGCCACGGTGGCATGATCACACCTGGAGACAGGGCGAAAAAGTTATCCAGCGGCAGCCAGCTGCAGAAGGGCGACGAGCAAGGGCTTCCGAGACGGGACAGTCGACGGAAAGCTCAGCACCTTCAACAAGCCGGTGAGCCGGGCTTCGGTGGAGGAGCGGACCCACCGGTGAGGTCTGAGGCCATGAGCCAGATCTCGGGTCCCTCAGCGGACAGGCGGATCATCCGGTCGAAGCCCATGCCGATTTTCTCCAGGACCCGATGGGAGCCGGTGTTGTCAGCATTGGAAATGGCCACAACGCGCCGCAGACCGAGGTGCGTTCTCGCGTGATCCATGACGGCGGCGGCCGATTCATAGGCGTATCCTTTCGACCGGTACTGCGGAAGGAAGGCGAAGCCAAGATCGACATCAGCCAGGCTTTCACGTTTCAGCAGGCCGCAGATCCCGATGGGGCAATTCGAGCCCTTGAGCTCGACGAGCCACAATCCGAAGCCATGCCGCTGATAGCTGTCCATCGGTCCGGTCACGATGTACCGGCGTGCGTCCTCAGAATTGCGCACCCCTTTGTCGCCAATGAATCGCAGGAATGCGGGGTCGTTCAGCAGCTCGACGATGAACTCGGCGTCGTTCAGCGACATCCGTCGCAGGCTCAACCGGTCGGTCTGAAGCACGATCGTGTCATCCGGCTGCATTGGCGCCCTCACGAGTCCGCGGGTGACGCGGGGGAAGGCAGACGCCAGAACCGATCGGTGAGGCCAAGACCGCTGAACACCGCCTGGACCTCCGGGGCCGTCCGGCGGCGCCATGCCGGCTCGAGCCGATCGGCATACCAGGCTTGAGCCAGTGCCCATGCGGGCGGGAGCGACACCACCGCGCCAACGGCTCGGCCGCGTTCTTCACACCAGCGAGCCACATCCTCCTCCGACCGGAAGAGCAGAATCGTCGCTCAGGTAAAACCGATATCATCCCACCATGATGCCGCTGGGACGGCGCAGTGGACTACCCCCGTCCCCGCCGAAAGTGCACGGCCCGTCGTTCGGACAGGAGGCGGGTCACCGCAGCCGGCACAGGTGGCCGTGATCTCGGCCGGCGCCTGGAGCATGGCCGAAATCCCCAGGGCGTCCCAGGCACAGTTGGCCCACCACTCACCACTCGGTGTGGTAACCCGAAAAGAGGTCGGAACCGCTGAGAAGGGCATGGCCATCCAGAGACCACGGGTGGCCGGGTCCAGCACCAGGACGTGGGCGGCGGCGAGGCGTTCGAAGCTGTCCGCTATTGCGGAGGGGGACGCGCCCAGCTCGTCGCCTAGGTCCCCCGCGGTGGGAGCAAGGCCGAACCGAACGAAATGACGATAGACCTCCAGCCGGACTCGGCTGTCGAGATCGAGCGCAGCCACTAGTGGGAGCCTCTCCGAAACTCAGACCAGCTCGACCTCGATCCAGACAACGAGGCCAGCCACGAAGTAGTGTCCGGAATCACCGCCCGAACCAGGAAGAGCTGGGATCTTAGCAGTCCCTTAGCCGAGAGCGCCCGATGCCGGCCTTGCTTCGCACGCCTGCACTTCTCCTGATCCTACTGACCCTGTCCTGCAGCAGTGGCGGAGCACCCGACACCGCTCCTGCTCCCGATTCAGGCGATCAGCTTCAGGCCCGGATCGAAAACCGCGCCTCGCTCGACATGGACATCTATGCCCTGCGCAACGACGGCGGGCGCATCCGGTTGGGCTTTGTCCCCGGGGGCGAAAACGCGATGTTTGCCCTCCCCTCGACCGTGACGGCGGGGGCCAGCACTCTCCGCTTTGAGGCGCGGCCGGCCCGGAGAGGCGGAGAGCCAGTTATCAGCGAGGTGTTCGGCGTCCACACCGGCGACGAGATCGCCTGGTCGATACCCCCGCAGTAATCATAGAGCGTCGTACGGCCACCCGTCTCAACAAGACCATCAGGCGCGAGCTGGAGCTCGATGGGAAGCTCTACACTGTGAGCGTCGGTCCGGAGGGAGTCAAGGTCGTCCCCAAGGGCGGCCGCAAGGGGCATGAGATGTCCTGGACAGCACTGCTCAGCGGCGATGTAGAGCTCCGGCGCGACCTCAATATGTCGCTGGACATGTATGACGCGCTGCGACAGGACGAGTGAAGCGACCCACGGAGCGAGGCGTCCCGGGTTTGGGCGGCGGCCGAGGGGGCCGGCACCAGGAGGAGGGGCAAGGGCACAACGAAGCCAACCTGCACTTTCACCCCGCGCCGAGGATCTCGTTGTAGGCCGCCAGATGCAGGTCAATGGCCCGATCTGTCGCGAAGGTATCGCGCACGAAGGCGAATCCCCGTTCTCCCGCGGCCCTCCACCGGTCGCCTTCCAGCAGCCACGCCAGTCCCTGGGAGAAGTCATCAGCAGCCGCGTGGTAACCGAACTGCGACGCAAATCCGTCCGGATTCCCCTGACTCAAGATGGCACAGCGGTGGGCGCTCGCCTCGAGGAATGAGTTGGGGAGTCCCTCGCGGCTCGCCGTGTTCACCATGATCCAGCTCGAGCCGAGGACATCCGAATGGGCCGAGTCGGCGAACTGGTCAATGAAGCCGAGAAATGTAAGGTTCGGCAACCGATCGTAGGTCGCACGCAACTGGCGCTCGTAGCCGGCATCCCGAGATTTCCCCGCGGCCAGGAATCGGACGTGAGGAAATCGCCGGGCCAGCTCGAAGAAGAGCTCGGGACGTTTGCGGCGGTCGAGCCTCGCCATGTAGCAGACCGTCGGGGTAGCGGCCTTGCTCGGTGCGGGCGGGATGGCGACCGGCGTTGGCAGGAAGCTCGGATCCCGGGGGAGGCGGTACATCCCCGCGACTTTCGGGATCATATACCGGGCGGCACAGAAGGTCCGGTCCATCCGTCGGACGGCGCGCGCCATTAGCGGATTGCTCTCGTAGAACCAATTCCCGGCCACTTGAAACCGGTTAAGCGAGGGTCGGGCGAATTCGAGTTTCCAGTCTTCCCAGTCGCGCGGGTCGCGGAACGTGATAACCTGTTTCCGGTCGGGAAGCGCCCGCATGGCCGCCAGCGTCGCGTACGATAACTCGCATGAGTGAAACAGATCGGCCCCGGTGGAGCGGCACAGCTCCACGGCCGCCGGCGGCCAGTGGCGGGGGAAGCTTAGCACCGTAATTCCGTCGAGTTCCTCCAACGGCCGCTGGTTACCGCGCCGGGGCACGACCGCGTACACCCTGACACCGCGCTTAACCAGCTCCCGGCCGATGGTCCGTGCCGCCCGGCCGAAGCCGCCGGCCTTGCCCCAGGCAAAAATCTCGGTACTGATCAGACAAACCTTCATTGGGGTCTCCGGGCCACCAGCCAGGATCGGAGTTCCAGCCACCCGCCGACGCTAATGCCGATGAGGTCCCGGCCCAGGAGGAGGAACGCGAGGGCGACGGCGCGCTCGGCAGCTACGCCATAGGGCTGGAGCAGGAGGATCATTCCTGCCTCCCTCACCCCGAACCCTGCGATCGAGAGCGGCAGCATCCCCGCCACCAGCAGCATCGATCGAGTGTATCCGGCGGCCGGCAGCGGGAGGGCAATATCGAGCCCCCGGGCAAAACAGAGGAATAGGAGGATGCCGAGCAGGTGAGCCACCAGCGAGAGGCCGACCACTGTGACGCGACGGCGTGCCAGCGGGTGGCCGAGGTCGCGGATCGCGTCCACCACCGCGAGCAGGGGCTCCCTCACGGATGCTGATACCCTGGCCATTCGGCCAATGGTTAAGGAAGTTCGGACGCGCTCCGCTGTCGCTCTATTGAAACCGATCAAGTACACCGCTCCCAGCCCCAGAACCAGTGCCGCAAACAACGGCACCATGACTCGCTCGTCGCCGGGCATGCCTTCGAGCAGCCAGAAGGTGAGCCCCGAGACAACGACAATTGTGGTCTCGATCAGGCGACTGAGCAGGAGCACGGCGAAGGTGTGGGCTCCGGGGCTTCCGGCCCGATTCAACCGGTACCAGCGAAGGACTCCGGTGGAGAGAAAGCCCGGCAGTACCAGACTGTAAAAGCTCGAAGTGAGATTGATGCGAAGGACCTGGCCCAGCGGCACTGGTATCCCGATGCTGCTGAGTAGGAGTTGCAGCCGGAGCGCCGCGATGACAGTTATCGGGACAGCAAACGAGAGCCCCGCGGCTATGTCCCAGAGATGTGCCTGGCGCAGGCTCGACCAGATCGCGGAAAACGGCACGCTGCGGAAGATGACGAGCAGCAGCCCGGCGGAGACTGCGGCCTTGAGGAGCCAGCGCCAGTTCAGGGTCACGGTATGCGTTTAAGGTTGCCGTCCGGCCGGTACGGAAGTGGAGCCTGCCACTTAGCGGTCACCTTGGGCCACCTCAGCCAGAACCTCGGCGTAACGGGCCGCAACTGCGGGCCAGGAAAACCGCTCCTCGAGCCGCATGCGCGCGGCGGCCCCCAGTATCCGGCACCGGTCAGGATCATGGGCCAGCGCAACCAAGGCCTGCCTCAGCGCCAGCGGTTCTCGCGGTGGCACCAGCACCCCGGCGTCACCCACTACTTCGTCACAGCCGGTTCCCCTGGTGGTGATGATCGCCATGCCAGCTGACATGGCCTCAAGTAGTACAATCGGAAAGTTCTCCGCTTCGGACGGACAGACGAAAATGCTCGAGGTCTGGTACAGTTCGCGAAACCCGGACGACTCGTGGTCCATCCAGCCGTGGAACGACACCGAGAGGCCGCGCTGTCGCGCCTGTGCCTGGAGGGTGGGGAGATAGGGGCCGGTCCCGACGATATGCACCTCATGATCGAGGTCCGTTCCCGTCAGCGCTTCCAGGAAGTGCTGCACTCCTTTCCGTTCGAAGAGCCGGCTCACAACCAGGATCCGTCGAGCCTTGGGGCAGTCGGAGCGGTAGAGATCGGGATCGATTCCGTTGGGAATCAGGATCGGATTCACCTCTGGAGCCTGGCTTCGGATCAGTCCTGCCAGGCGTTCGCTGGGTGCCACGATACCGGAGGCCTGCCGCACGATCCTCCGCCAGGCGGGGGCCAGGACCTTGTGGAGGGTCTTGAAACGGTCAGGATTGAACCTAGGAACGTCGGAACCGTGCGCTGTGATGACGTACGGCAGGCCGGTGCGCCAACGGAGCACTCGAGCCAGCACTCCGTCGGGGAAGATGAAATGGGTGTGGTTGACGTCGAAACGACCCAGCCGGGTACGCCGCAGCGCCTCGGGGAGCGCGGCGAACAGATAGGACGCTTGCTCCGCCGGCGTACAGACCGAGCGAGAGAACCTGAGGCAGGGCACCCGGTGGACTCGGACGCCGTCAACCAGGTCTTCCGCGGGTAAGCCGCGAAACCCCATCGTGATCACTTCGACGTGGTGTCCCAAAGCCACCAACTCCCGGCTCAGCCCA
>JALYPB010000305.1 GCA_030856585.1 Gemmatimonadota bacterium
ACCCGGCTGAGCTTCGTCGAGCGGAGCGTCCTATCCAACCAGCTGAAGGGCGAGCACCTGCTTGGAGAGCGGCACTTCCTCGACTGGTCGGCGAGCGCGTCGGATGTCAAGCGCAATGAGCCGGACCGGTCAGACCTGATTTACGTCGCGGAGCAGGACGGCGCAGGCAACATGGTGCCCGCCTTCTGGTGGGGCGTCAACCGGTCGGCTGACCGCACCTTCAGCACCATCGATGAGAACGGCTACGAGGGAGCGTTCAACTACCGGCTTTCGCTCGGGGCCACCGACGCGCCGACCTGGCTGAAGGCAGGCGTCATGGGCCGTACCGTGGACCGCGATGCGGACAGCCGGATCTACAATCTGACCACCACGAGCCTCACCGAGGCGGAACGCCGCGCGCCGGCTGAAGACATTTTCAGCGGGTTCTACGCCAGCCAGGGGAGGCTGGTTCTCAATCCCGGTCTCAGTGGCCGTTACACGGCCGAGGACCGCCTGGTAGCCGCCTATCTCCAGGCCGACGTGCCCGTTACCGACCGGATCCGGATCCTGGGCGGGGCCCGGGTGGAACGGTCGAAGATCAATGTGAATACGGTGGTCGTCGAGGGTATCACGGAGACCGTTGTTCCGGCTGAGCTGGAGGACACTGACGTGTTGCCCGCGCTCGGGCTTACCTACTTCGTCACTGACAATCACCAGATCCGGTTGTCCGCGTCACAAACGCTCTCGCGTCCCGAGTACCGGGAGCTCTCGCCGGTAAACTTCTTCGACATTCTCGGCGGCCAGCGGCTCTTCGGCAACGCGAATCTCCAGCGAGCCTTGATCCAGAACTACGACGCGCGTTGAGAATGGTATCCCCGAGGCGGCGAGGCGATCAGCGCCGGGGTCTTCTACAAGCGCTTTAAGAACCCCATCGAGCGCATCCTGGTGCAGAACGCCGATGGGTTCTCGCCCGATATCACCTTTGCCAACGCCCGCGGCGCCACCAACTACGGCGTGGAGCTTGAGCTGCGGAAGAGGCTGGATTTCCTGGCAGCCGGGCTCCGGCGGGTCACCCTGTTCAGCAACCTCACGTTGATGCAGAGCGAGATCGACGTGAGCGATCAGGGGCTCTCCAGCCTCACTAACCCTCAGCGGCCGATGGCAGGACAGTCCGAGTATGTCGTCAACGCCGGGCTGGGCTACGGCGCGGATGACGGCCGGTGGAACGGAACCCTGCTGTACAATGTGGCCGGGCGCCGGCTGGTCGAGGCGGGTATTTCCCCCCTGCCCGACACCTACGAACAGCAACGGCATTTGGTGGACTTCTCCGTTCAATTTCCGCTGGCGGGTGCACTCAGCGGAAAGCTGGACGCCAAAAATCTGCTCGACGAGCCGGTCCGTTATCTCCAAGGTCCGGTCGAGCGGCTGCGATATGAGACCGGGCGGCTCTTTTCCATGGGCTTCAAGTGGGAGCTGCGCTAGGCGTGTTTGACGCAACTGTGACACTACCGTGAACATCGGATTACACCCTCGGCGGTGTTTATACCGTGAGTCGGACCCATTCGCACCATCAATCACCCCTTGTGAGGTAATCATGAAGGCATCGGCAGTGTTCCTCCGCTCCCTTGCGTTGGCTGCGATGGTCGGCCTCGTGGCCTGCGGCGATGATACTCCTGGAGGCGGTGGACCGAGCGCGCCTGCCGCGCCAACCGGCCTTACGGCCGTAGAGCAGAGCGGGTCGGTCCTGGTGACCTGGACGGCGGTGGCCGATGCCACCAGCTACAAGCTGGAGCGAACCGATCCCTCGGCACCGGGCGTATTCGCCCAGGTGGGCGGCGCGCTGACCGCGGCGACGTATACCGACAGCGATGTCGATCCGGGCGTGGCCTACGGGTACCGGGTTTCGGCCGTGAATGCTGTCGGTGAGAGCAGCGCCAGCGCCACCGCTACGGTCAACACGGCAGGGCTCAAGGTGGCGACCCTCACGGGAACCTATACCGCCAGCCGTACGCTGTTCGCCGATACCACTTACACGCTGAGCGGGTTCGTGCAGTACGCGAACAATTCGACCCTGACCATCCAGCCCGGCACCCGGATCGTCGGGGACGCCGCCGTAGCAGGAAGCTCCCTCTTCATTCTACGCGGCTCCAAGATCGACGCGCAGGGCACTGCCGCAGCGCCGATCGTGTTCACCTCGTCCAAAGCAGCCGGTTCCCGGCTCCCCGGCGACTGGGGAGGCATCGTCATTGTCGGCAACGGCATCATCAACCGCACCGGAGTGGTGAACACCGAGGGCCCGATCGGGGCTCAGCAGAACTATGGTGGCGGCACCGACAACGCCGACATCAGCGGCATCCTTCGCTACGTACGGATCGAATTTGCGGGGTACGACGTCTCCGGCGGCGCCAACACCGAGCTCAATAGCCTTTCCATGTATGCGGTAGGCAGTGGAACGACTGTCGAGTATGTGCAATCGCTGGCCGGCCTCGACGACGCATTCGAATGGTGGGGTGGTGCAGTCGATGGCCGCTACCTGGTCTCGTACGAGTCAGGTGACGACCACTTCGACACCTCAGA
>JALYPB010000147.1 GCA_030856585.1 Gemmatimonadota bacterium
TTCCGCCGTTCCGCCGTTCCGCCATTCCGCCCGCGGCCCTTGCCGCCAAGCCACGAAAGAAAGAGAAAAAGCCCGAACCCACCGCGGCCGCGGCCGTATCCGAGGAGTCCGACACTCCGCCGATCGATCTGCTCACCGCTCCCGCGAGCGAGGACATCGACGCCGATGAGGCGCAACTCGACCGCCTGGGACAGTCGCTGCTGGATACCCTACGGACCTTCAAGGTCGAGGGGCAGATCTCGGGCAGGACCACCGGGCCGGTGGTGACCCAGTTCGAGGTGGTGCCGGGGGCCGGGGTGAAGGCCGGGCGCATCGTCGCGCTGGCCGACGACCTGGCGATTTCGATGCGGGCGCCGTCGATTCGGGTCGCGCCGATTCCGGGGAAGGGCGCTGTAGGCGTCGAGGTACCGAACCCCACGGCCCGGCTGGTGACCCTGCGCGAGCTGATCGAATCTCCCGAGTGGAGCCGGGGACGGGCCGCTCTTCCGATCCCGCTGGGCCGCGATCTCGAGGGCAAGCCGGTCGTGGCCGACCTGGCGAAGATGCCGCACCTGCTCATCGCCGGCGCGACCGGTACGGGCAAGTCGGTCACTATCAACACCATCATCACGGGTCTGGTCTACCGCCACACGCCGCGGGAGCTCCGGCTGCTGATGGTGGACCCGAAGATGGTGGAGCTCTCGATGTACAACGCGCTCCCTCATATGCGGCACAAGGTGGTCACCAACAATCACGACGCGGCTACCGTGCTCAAGTGGGCTGTGTTCGAGATGCAGCGCCGCTACGAGCTGCTCCAGGCCAACGGCGCCCGCAACATCGCGGATTTCAACCGCAAGGTGGAAGAAGGCAAGCCCCTCAGGAACCCGCCCCGGCCCAAGCCAACGCTCGCCACCGTGAACGCGGAAGCGCCGGACACCCCGCCGGAGCCGCCGGTGGATGAGGTGTACGGAGACGGCATACTGCCATTCATCGTCATGGTCATCGATGAGCTGGCTGACCTCATGATGACGGTTCAGGCTGAGGTGGAAACCCCGCTCGCCATCCTGGCGCAGAAAGCCCGAGCCATCGGCATCCATCTAATTTTGGCGACCCAGCGGCCGTCGGTGAACGTCATCACCGGACTTATCAAGGCGAACTTCCCCAGTAGGATCGCGTTCCGGGTTGCTTCCAAGGTAGATAGCCGGACCATCCTCGATCAGAATGGTGCCGAGGCCCTGCTGGGGAATGGTGACATGCTCTTTCTCCCGCCGGGCAAGAGTGAGCCCTTGCGGCTCCAGGGTGCCTACATCGCCACCGACGAGTCCGAGCGGGTGACGGAGTGGTACGTGGCCCGCCGCGCCGCGCGCCGGGTGGCCCAGGAGACGGCGGCCCAGGAAGCCGACATCTTGGAGTTGGTTCGGGCCCAGGAGGGTGAGAGTGAGGCGGGCGCTGCTGCCAATGAAGGCGACAGGGATACGCTGTTCCGTGAGGCGGCGGAGGCCTGCATCCAGAACCAGGGAGGCTCAACCTCGCTGCTTCAGCGACGGCTCAGAATCGGCTACGGACGAGCCGCTCGCATCATCGACCAGCTGCACTACGCCGGTATCCTCGGCCCGCCCGATGGCAGCAAGCCCCGGGACGTGCTGGTGGGATTCGATCAGTTGGATGAATACTGCCGGTAAGCGGGTAAGCGGGTAGGCGGGGGACAACGCGAGGGGGCCGGAGCTCGAGTAGAGCGTCGTCCCCCGTTTGCGTTGGCGGTGACATCCGCTGCTGGGCGTCCCGTCCTTCCCGTCCTCCCCCTCCTTCCTGTTCTCCTCACGTAACGTTTTCACCCCTCAGGCAACTAGCAATGGTCGGCCACCCGAGCCGTGCTCGAACCTCCCTCCCAAGGGTGAATCCATGATCTCGATCTATCGCAGGGCCATTCTCAGGGAAATCGAGCGCTGAATGAGGAATCGAGCGAGCAATCAACCGACTGAGGAGGCCAGTATGTCGAAGAGGTGGATGGGTTACGCCACAGGAGTTTATCTCGCGCTGCTGTTGGGCGCCGCAGTCGCAGCAAACGCCCAGGTTCCGAAGCCGCGTTCGGGAGTACCGCCGGTCATCGGTCGCCAGCCGGCGCCTGGACAGCAACCGGCCGCTGGGCAGCAACCGGCGGGACCCGCGGCGGCCGTCGTGACGACTCAGGTGTCTAATTCGCTGTTGCCCTGCTG
>JALYPB010000348.1 GCA_030856585.1 Gemmatimonadota bacterium
CTCATGAGCTACATGATCGAGGGCGGCGGCTCCAAGTCCTTCAGCCTGGCGAAACGCTTGCTGGTGGAGGATCCGGTTCGCGCGCACCGCCTATTGGGCCGCCTGGCTGACATTGTCGGAAGGTTTCTGGTGGCGCAGGTGAAAGCCGGCGCGCAGGTAGTGCAGTTGTTCGACTCCTGGTCAGGGGCGCTCGGCCCCAGAGACTTTCGCGAGTTCGCGCTGCCGTACCTGGGCCGCGCGGCGCGGCTGGCTGCCACCGCCGGAGCGCCGGTCATCGTATTCGCTCCGGGGTCCGGGTGGGCATTGGAGGAGATTGCCGGAGAGACGGGCGCGGACGTCGTGGGCGTCGACTGGCAGACTGATGCGGCCGACGCCCGGCGCCGGCTTCCGGCTTCACGGGTCACGCTACAGGGCAACCTGGATCCCTGCTGGCTTTATGCCGCGCCTGCGTTGATTCGGGAGCGCACCCACCGGATGCTCGACGAGTTTCGCGGCCAGGCACATATCGCCAACCTGGGCCACGGAATCCTGCCTGACGTACCGGTGGCCCATGCCCAAGCTTTCGTCGACGCGGTGAAGGAGTGGCGGGCAAGGTGACCAAGAAGGCGGGTCTTAGCGGTCAGGTAGCTAGCTGGATCGAACGTCTTCACGACCAGACCACCGATTTTTTCAGCCGGCTGGATCAGGGTGGCTCATTTCGGGAGGATCGCTGGGAGCGGCCTGGCGGCGGCGGCGGGATCAGCCGGGTGATGAGCGACGGGCTGACCTTCGAAAAGGCCGGCGTGAACCGCTCCAGTGTCGAGGGTGCACTGGATCCCCAGCTTGCCCAGCGGATCGGCGCTCGAGCTTCGGGGCTGGAGCCGCTGACCTTCTCGGTCTCCGGGCTCAGCCTGGTGATCCATCCCCGGAGCCCACTGGTGCCCACGGTTCACCTCAACGTTCGCTACTTCGAGATCACGCGACCGAGCGGAGAGACGGTGGATGCCTGGTTTGGCGGCGGGACCGACCTGACGCCGACGTATCCCTTTCCGGAGGACGCGACCCACTTTCATCGCGCGCTCAAGACCGTCTGCGACCGGCACCACCCGACGTTCTATCCCCGATTCAAGACCTGGTGTGACCACTATTTCGTGAATACCCACCGGGGCGACGAACGGCGGGGCATAGGAGGAGTCTTCTTCGACCACCTGCGGGCGGGTGAAAGCGGCTTGAGCCTGGCACAGTTGTTCGAGTTCGTCACCGACGTCGCGCAGGTCCTACCCGATGCCTATGGACCTCTGGTCGAGCGCCGGAGGAGTCTGGCATTCGGAGAACGGGAGCGTCACTTCCAACTGGTTCGGCGAGGACGCTACGCCGAGTTCAACCTGGTGCACGACCGAGGGACACTGTTTGGGCTGCAGACCGGAGCCCGAATCGAAAGTGTGCTGATGAGTCTACCGCCGCAGGCCGCGTGGGACTACGCGCCGGAGTATCAGCCGGGCTCGTTCGAGGCGGAGCTGGTCGCCATGCTCGAGCCCCGCGATTGGGCGGGTTAGGACAACTCTGGGTTCAGTCAGCACCGGCAACCGGTAGCCTCTGGAGACCATCCCGACTACCCTAATTGCATGAATGAATCGCCGTGTCCATCGCACGACCTTCTGAGAGGCACCATGTGGACTCACCGCGCTGCACTCCTTTCGATCTTCGTCCTGTCCTCCAGCGTCATGGCCTGCGGCCAGCGGGCCGGGAGTCAGTCAGCGGACCGGGCTGGATCCGAGGGTCCCAGCGATACGGCCGCCGCGGCGGCCTGCCAGGCGCTCGAAAAGCGCCAGCCTAAGGCCCCGGATCAACGCCCCGCCTTTGCCGGTCAGACCCGGGTCTGTGGCGTGAAGTCGAACGTCGCGTTCGATGTCGCCGTCGTGGCCAAGGGCCTCGAGCACCCCTCGGCGGTGGAGCCGCTGGCGGGTGGCGATCTTCTCGTCACTGAGAAACCCGGCCGCATGCGCATCGTGTCGTCGGCTGGGAAGGTAGGCCAGCCACTCAGCGGGCTCCCCGTGGTTGCGGCAGCGGGGCAGGGGGGCCTGCTCGACGTGGCCTTGAGCCCGACATTCGATGCGGACCGGACGATTTTCTGGAGTTACAGCGAGCCCCGGAGGGGAGGGAATGCTACCAGCGTCGCACGCGGGGTGCTGTCGGCCGACCGGCGGAGCCTGGGGCAGGTGAAGGTCATCTTCCGGGCGATGCCCACCTACGACGGTGACAACCATTTCGGGTCCCGGCTCGCCTTCGGTCCTGACAGCATGCTGTACATCACGCTGGGGGAGCGATCGGACGCGCCGATGCGGCCGCAGGCTCAGCAGCTCGACAGCCACATGGGCAAGATCATTCGCATCAGCCCCAATGGCGCCGTGCCCAAGGACAACCCCTTTGCCGGCCAGGCCAACGCCTTGCCCGAGATCTGGTCCCGCGGACACCGGAACGTTCAGGCGGCCGCATTCGATTCCCAAGGTCAGCTGTGGGGCATCGAGCACGGTACCAACGGGGGCGACGAGCTGAATCGGGTCGAGAAGGGAAAGAACTATGGCTGGCCAATTCAGGCGTACGGCGAGGAGTATTCCGGGTCAGCCATCGCGGGTGCAGCGACTGCGCGTGAGGGTATGGAGCAGCCGGTCTATTACTGGGATCCGGTCATCGCCCCGTCGGGCGCGCAGTTCTACAGTGGTGACGCGTTTCCAGCCTGGAAAGGCAATCTCTTCGTCGGCGGCATGAAGGATCACAACTTGGTGCGACTGATCCTGGACGGGGATCGGGTGACCGGAGAGGAACACCTGCTCGAGGACCGGGGTCAGCGGGTGCGCGACGTACGGCAGGGTCCGGACGGATCGCTCTACCTCGTCACCGACGAGAAGAAGGGCGAGCTCTGGAAGATCACGCCGCGCCGGTGAGATGGTCGTGGAGAGCGGGCCGTCGTCGCCTGGCCGAGCGTTCGCGGTCGCCACAGTTGTGGGTCCGTCGCACAGGTGCGATGCTCGGCTGGTCAGCGGGTAAGACCATGTAGAATCAGGTGTTGCCATGGCGATACCGGGGCGTGCCCAGGTAGGGACGGCGATGGCACGGCTCTGGCGCAGGTGGCGGTCGACGGCTCCCCCTGGACACCCTTGTCGCTTCTTGCTGGGATGATTCTATGCGATCAATCGGTATGCTGGCGGTAGGAACCGGGATGCTGGTCCTGGCTTCAGCGTGTAGCGACGGCGCGGGCACGACCCCGCCCGATAACGTGGCGCCGGTGGCGAACTTCGCCGTGCCGGCGTGCACCATCGATGTGCCCTGTGACTTTGTCAGCACCAGCAACGATGATGTCCAGGTGACGGAGTGGAGCTGGGATTTCAATGGCGACGGCACTGCGGACGCGAACAAGGCGAACTTCGCATTCACCTACCGGACCGCGGCCGACTTCAACATCAGCCTGAC
>JALYPB010000425.1 GCA_030856585.1 Gemmatimonadota bacterium
TACGACAACATCGAGGCCAAGCACTATCCGGATATGCTGGTGACGGGCGGCCTCAACGACCCCCGCGTCGCCTACTGGGAGCCGGCGAAGTGGACCGCGAAACTGCGCGCCACCAAGACCAACGGCAGCCGTCTTCTACTGCGGACGAATATGGGAGCGGGACACGGCGGCGCGTCTGGCCGGTTTGATTTCCTGCGTGAGATCGCGTTCAAATACGCGTTTATGCTGGATGTGCTGGGGATGGCGTAAGGCGTCCTACCAGAACGGCGACCGAGGCCAGCGCCGGGCCAGGAAGGCGTCCAGTCCCAGCGTTCGCCCAGCGGCCCCAATGAGCAGCGCCAGGGCTATCGCAACAAAGGCCGCATCGTTGCTGGAGGGGGTCCATATCCACGCGCCTTTGGCAAACATGTAGTTCAGAGCCAGGACCAGTGCAACCGACGCAGAAAACCGGGTCATCAGACCCAGAATGAGCGTTAGGCCCACCAGGAGCTCTGCCCAGCTTACTAACCCGGCGAAAAACGATGCGTTGGGCAGCACCACCCGTTCGAGAAACTGTTGGTAAAACGGATGGCCTGCCTGTAGGCCGACATGCTGCACAAATCCGGTCAAGTTTAGTGTGAAGTCCCCCTGGATCTTGGGCAGTACGGCCACGAGGAAGATCGCCCCCAGGTATACCCGCAATAGCACCAGGGCTCCGCGCGCCAGGATGCCCTGAAGAACCTCGCCGGGAAGGCTCATCCTCGCTCTCCATAATCCTCGGGAACCCTGCTGGCCGCCCACCAGCCGATCAGTGGCGCCGAAAGTTACGCAGGTCACGGCACCGCCGCAGCAGGAGCACAAATTAGGGGGACCTACAACCTGGAGGATCCGTGAGAGTAAAGCAGATCATGACCCCCAATCCCGCCAGCTGCACCCCGGAACGCACCGCCCGAGACGTGGCCGTCCTCATGCGCGATCGCGATTGCGGCTCCATTCCCGTGGTCGAGAGCGCCACCACCAATCGTCTGGTCGGAACGGTCACCGATCGCGATCTCGCGATCCGGGGGCTGGCGGCCGGCCTGGGACCCGAGACACCGGTTCGCGACCTGATGACACCTGAGCCAATCACCTGCGTGCCGGAGGACGAGATCGAGGATCTGCGGCAGGTCATGATCGAGCAACAGGTTCGCCGGGTGCCGGTCGTAGACATCGACGGCATGCTGGTCGGGATCGTGGCCCAGGCGGATATCGCACGCGAGGATGGTGCCGCCAGCGACCGGGAGGTAGGACGGATCGTCGAGGCCATCTCCGAGCCAAGGAGTGATCTTCCGGCGTAGGCGATGGCAGCCAGGCTCAATGGCGGGCGCGGGGGCGTTGCTCCCGCGTCGCCTTTGCGTGACCTTTCATTACGCCCATGATCCAACTCCGCTCCGCGGCGCTTTCACCGGCGCGACAGCCCAGCTCCACGGCCCTCCGGCACTAGTTGACCGCATGCACAACGAATTTCACGCTCTCCATACGAGCTGATCTACGCCAAGCCAGCGCGGCAACGGCTGGCGGAAATGGCCCTGACCAGCCGGGTCAGCCGTTGATGGTCTTCATGCCCGCCTCATGGTACCGGTCGCCGGCAGCGGCACCCCTGGGCGCCACCTCCTCGATCTGTTCCAGGTCCAGCGGCGTGAGCTCGACTTCCAGGGATCGGAGATTCTCCTCGAGATAGCGCCGCTGCTTGGTGCCGGGAATGGGAACGATGTCGTCGCCCTGGGCCAGTAGCCACGCGAGGGCAAGCTGTGCAGGGGTACAGTGCTTCCGCTTCGCTATTTCTTCAACCCGTTCCACCAGGTCGAGGTTCTTCTGGAAATTCTCACCCTGGAAGCGGGGCGAGTTTCGCCGGTAGTCCTCCTCGGGTAGATCCTTGAAGGTGCGGAACCGCCCGGTGAGGAAGCCCCGGCCAAGCGGGCTATAAGCCACGAATCCGATGCCAAGCTCCAGGCAGAGCGGCAGCACGTGATCCTCGGGATCGCGGGTCCAAAGCGAGTACTCAGTCTGCAGCGCGCTGATGGGATACTCCTGGTGCGCCCGGCGGATTGTGGCGGGTGCGGCCTCGGAAAGGCCCAGGTAGCGGACCTTCCCTGCCCGCACAAGGTCGCCCATGGCGCCCACCGTCTCCTCGATTGGAACCGTGCGGTCCACCCGGTGCTGGTAGTATAGATCGATGTGGTCTACCCCGAGACGCTGGAGCGACCCGTCGCAGGATTTCCGAACGTAGTCCGGCCGTCCGTTCACGCCGAGGAAGCTGCCGTCTTCGCCCCGCTGGTTCCCGAACTTGGTCGCCAGCACCACTTTGTCCCTCCTCCCCCGGATGGCCCGACCCACCAGGCGCTCGTTGGTGAAGGGTCCGTACATGTCCGCGGTGTCGAGGAAGTCGATTCCGAGGTCGAGGGCGCGATGGATTGTCGCGACCGACTCCTCGTCGTCGCGGCCGGTGTAGAACTCCGACATCCCCATGCAACCCAGACCCAGGGCCGTCACCGTCAACCCCTCATGGCCAAGCGTGCGCCTTTGCATTTACGATCTCCGTATAATTAAGTCGTCACTCGACAGTCAGTCGCCAGCTGAACGTCACGGCAGCCGTAATTGGTGACTCGCGACTCGTGACAGCTGAGAGTCTAACAAATACCCAAACCGCGCCCCGAGGCAACCGCGATGGATACCGACCGCCAGATGAACCGGATTTGCGTGTTCTGCGGGACCAACCCGGGATCGCGCCCTGAATACGGGTCGGCCGCCCGCGGGTTGGGGAAGGTCCTGGCTACCGAGGGGATCGAGCTGGTGTATGGCGGCGCGAGCGTCGGAATCATGGGCCAGCTGGCTGACTCGGTCCAGGAGCACGGCGGCCACGTCACCGGGATCATCCCCCAACAGCTGGTTGAGAAGGAGGCGGCGCATACCGGGATTCGGAACCTCATCGTCGTGGCGTCAATGCACCAGCGGAAATCGCAGATGGCTGACCTGTCGGATGGGTTCATCGCGCTGCCGGGGGGCATCGGGACGCTGGAGGGTTTTTTCGAGATTCTGACCTGGGGGCAGCTCGGCATACACGCCAAGCCGTCCGGAATTCTCAACATCGAAGGCTACTTCGATGGGCTGACCGGATTCCTGGACCACGCAGTGCGGGAGGGCTTCCTGACCGAGGCGCACCGAAACGCCATCATCGTCGAGTCGACCCCCGCTGCACTGCTCAAGCGCATGCGGGCCTTTACTCCCCCGGAAGGCGAGAAGTTCATGGGCCGGACGAATCGGTAGCGGGTCATCGGATCAGCCCGCCTTTCCGCCCAGCGGTGGAGCGTGGTCCTTGGTTGCGAACTCTGAGGGAGGCGGCCGGCGGCCGAACTCCTTCACGTACTCCCGGGTAAACTCCGCGCCAAGCAGAATGATCTGGGCCGAGTAGTAGACCCACAGCAGGAGAACGATCACCGAGCCGGCCGCCCCGTAGGAGGAAGCGAAGGCACTCGTACCCAGGTAGAGCCCGATCAGTAACTTCCCCACGGTAAAGAGGCCCGCCGTTACCAGCCCGCCAACCCATACGTCACTCCAGGCCAGCTCCACGTCGGGCAGCAGCTTGTACACCATGGCGAAGAGAATGCTGATCACAGTCAGCGAAACGATGACGTTCACGGCTTCCCACAGCACCGCCCCACCGGGGAAGGTCTCGCCCATGTAGGTATGCAGAGCCGCCAGGCCGGCGCTCACCAGCAGCGAGGTGAGCATCAGAAACCCCACTCCAACTACGAGGCCGAACGAGATCATGCGGTCAATCAGCAGCGCTCGAAGGAAGCTGCTGCTTGCCTTGGGCTTCACCCGCCAGATGGCGTTGAGCGCGGTCTGCAGCTCCAGGAACGCGCCGGTTGCCCCCAGGAAGAAGGTGACGAGCCCGATGATGGTTGCGGGCACGCTGGCCGATGGCTTGGCCGCACCCTCCAGCATCGCCTGCACCGCTACGGCCCCATTATGCCCGACCAACCCGTCGATCTGCCCCACGATCTCGCCCCGCACTGCCTCGGCGCCGAAGACCAGACCGGCCATCGCTATGGCCACCACCAGAATCGGGGCCAGGGAGAAGAGGGTGTAGTAGGACAGTGCGGCGCCCAAGTGGGGGACGTTGTCGTTCCACCACCCGGCAACCGCACGCTTCAGAACGGTCCACAATCGGCGCAGCGTCATGGCGAGAGCATACCCTGGAAGGAGGCTATTGGCTACAGGCTCGGCGAATGCGAGATTCACATACACCCACTTCCTGGAGATCGCATGGCGCGCAAGCAGAGGAATCTGGCCAAGACTGCCGCTGCAATGGCAGCGACCGCGTTGCTAGAAAAGGCAATTAAGAAAGCCGCCGAAGATCCTCGAGTGCGCCGGAAGGCAAAGGCCGTAGGGAAAGCCCTGAAGAAGGGCGCCAAGGCGGCCGGCAAGAAGATCGCTAAAGCCATCAAGAAGCGGGCGCCGAAGATCGCCAAAGCCATGAAGAAACGGGCGCCCAAGGTCGGACGCGCCGCCGCCAGGCGGAAGAGCCGGGCCCGCGCCTGAGGCTTACTCAGCTCCCGTCGAGCGAGGCCGGATCCACCGGCGCGAAGAGATATGGTGTCTGCTCCAGCGACATGTAGAGACTATCGGGGGAAAGGGGAATATTGGCGCCAAAGTAGTGGTTGAGCACCTCGGGAATCACGTTCACCAGGGTGACCGAGTCGGCCAGAATCCGGCCGCCACCTTCGGGCAGATAGAATGCACCGAACGCGCCGAACCGCTCTCGCGCCTGGGCTGGGGAGACGGTCTCGGCGCTCTTCGCGCTGGAGTAGCGAAGCGAGTTGGTTCCATGGTCGCCAACCAGCAGGATGATTGGAGCCGGTGAGGATCGCTGCACCAGGCCGGTGACCAATCCGAGGAGCAGGTCATTGAGACACTCGACCTGCCGTATGTACCCATCCCGCTTGACCGCCGCCGTTACACCGCTGCGAGGCCGTCGCAGCGCTGGACAGTTGCCGGCATTGAAGACGATGGGGCGGTGCGGATTCAAGACGTGGGCGAAGGCGAAGGTCGGCCCGGTGATCGACGGCACCTCCTGCAATCCCTCGAACGTGCGCTTCACATGATCCGCGTCGTGGCTGTAATCCGACGGTAATGCCGTCACCCGCACCAGCCAGCGACGCAGGTCGGAGCCGGTTGCGTCACGCAACGGGTCGACGCCGTGCCAGGCCTGGAACTCCGAGTCCGCGTTCCGGTTGTGCCGGGTGGAGATCCACCACTGGGAAGGAAAGAACAGGAATTCGTAACCCCGCTGCTTCAGGAACGCGGCCGCCCGGTTGTTCTCTACCAGATAGTTCGGGAGGGTGGGATCGGTCTCGTGGGGTCCAATCTCCTGGGTCAACGGGGTCAGGTAGCTGAAATTCAGCAGAGAGGGCAGCGAGAGGAGGGTGTGGACATAGTTGCTCCGCATCACCCGGGGAAGGGTGAATCCAAGCTGCACCAGGCTATCCTCGAATGCCCTGTTGTCGAACCCGAACCGCCCGCGCAGAACCGAGCTGTTGGCGTACTCATCCAGCACGATCAGATAGATGTCCCGCTGGAGCGCCGTATGCTGGGGCGCACGCGCGGACGGCTCCGACACCGGCTGACCCAGACGTCGGACCAGTGCGCTCTGAGCCGTGGCTCCCCTGGTGCGGATCCCATGCAGGGCCGTCCGGCTCAGCATCCAGCCGGCTGCAAGCGTGCACGTCAGTGCCAGAAAAGTCGTGACCCGCGCGAGAGAAGCCGGTCGCCGCGCCAGCCACCAGGACGCACCGGCTGTGAGGGCCGCAGCGGCGGCTACGATGGCCAAGCCTGCGGAACCTGGCGCCCCCGCCTGCACCGACTGCGCCAGAGGACTGTAGCCGTAGAACCAGAAGATCATCAGAAACACGATCAGCGATACCACCGGCTTCTGAAGACGGCCTCTTCCCAGCAGCAGCACCAATCCGTAAAACACCGCGCACACCCCCAGCATGGCGGCGATCATCAGACTCATATCCCACAAATTCGAGCCGCCCGGATTGCGGGACAGAACGTTCAGCAGGGGCAGGACAGCAAAGACAAAGGGATACAGCAGGCGCAGGCGGGCGGTCATCCACCATTTCCACGGGAGGACATGGCATACAGCCAGCGATCGGAACCCTCGATCGGCGATACTGACTCGACCGTGAAGTAGCGGGCGAAGGCCTGCTCGAAGCCATCCTTGGTATAGTGCGGAAAAATGTCGGGCCGGCTGAGGAGCAGACGCTTGACCTGGGAGTCGCTCTTGGGCACGAACTCTATGACGAGGCGCCTGCCGATCCGGCTCAAATAGCGGGCAATCTGCTCCAGCGGCAGATTGTGCCCGATCGCGAGATGATGGATCAAGGCCAAAGCCAGCAGCGCGTCCGCCGGCCCCCGCTCCTCGACTGACAGCCGTTCGCGGCCGGCCCAGCCCTGTGCAGGGGAAGGGTTGGTGAGGTCGAGCAGCAGGGGGAGGATGCCGGTCTCGCCTTCGGCGCGGACGCGCCGATAATTCCGCTCCACCGCTGCGGGATCTACATCGAATGAGACTACCTGAGGTGCTACCTCCCGAGCCGCTCGGCTGTACTCGCCCGTGTTGGCACCGAGGTCCCAGACGGTGCGGGGGCTCGCACGGCGCAGACAACCGATCACCAGGTTGCGCTTGTTCTGGCTTGCCGCGGCGGTGTAGTTGTTATCATCGACATAATCCGCCCATTCAGTTCCCGAGGCGCGCCACGACAATCGCCGCGTCGCGTCGCCCAGGTTCTTCACCAGAGTGAGCAATCCCTGGCGGCTCATGCTCCGCCCTTTTGTAGCCGAGCCAACGGCCGTGTCGGAGTAGCGGCCCAGGGCCCAGGCGTGCAGGTGGATGTGGAGCAGAGTGCTCAGTCTGGCCCAGGTGCGGCGAGGGAGGAGTGCACTTCCGAGGTCCAGCGGGATCCCGTCGATGTACGAGCGGAGCAGCTGACCGAAGCGGATGTCCCGCGAGCTCATCAGCATGAGCGGCAGAAGGAAGTGCTGGCAGAATTGCTTGTAGGCCGGCCAAGCCTTCCCCTCCTCCAGTGGCGCGAAGGAGAGGGTGTCGATGAAGATCGGGCGCCCATCCTGGAACTGAACGTTGTACGCGCTGCTGTCCCGCAGGGTAAAGCCTCGCCCCAGGGCGCGCCGCTGGATCTCCAGCGTTAAGGTGGCAGCATCCTGCAGCTGACCGAACGACCACTCGTAGGGATAGGAAATGAAGCCAACGCGGTCGGGCTGGAGCACGGCATGGGCGTCGGTCGTGGCGGAGAGCTCCCGGCCGACCTGCCGGTGGGGAACCAGCAGGCCTTCCTGGGCAAGCTCATCGTAGAGCCCCGAAGCGAGGAACGCTTCGAAGGGATCCCGAAAGCTGGTATTGACCTGCCGGTAGAGAGTGCCGTCCCGGGTATAAACAAAGCCGCTAGGGTCGCGGAACGATCCCTCTACGGC
>JALYPB010000434.1 GCA_030856585.1 Gemmatimonadota bacterium
CCTCACACGATCGCTGCATGATGCCGGCCGTCTCCGCTCTCGATGAATCGGACAACTCCGGATTGAGCCACGTGAGGAACATGGATCTCGGCACCGCGTTCCGCAAACGGTGCGCCTTTGTGTCCCACCCCGGGAGGGGCCCGCGGGCAAATGTCGGGTCTGCGAGTGGTGTCGCGCCAAAGGCCAGACTTGAGTCTGGCCCTTGGACCCGAGGCGTTCCTCAGACCGCTGCCTGATTCAGGGCGTGAGTGCCTCGCACAATGCCGAGGCCACGGCGGGGTCGTCAATGAACCGGAACACCCCGCGGTGGGTGTCGTCGGGCCGGTCGAGGCCGGCGATGTGGGCGATCACGCCGTAGCCGGGGGCCTGGGCCGTAAACTCGCCGTGCGCCGCCCCCACGCCGCTATCGATGTCATTTGGATCGGCGTACTGGCTATCGTACCAATTGGCATGCGCGCTGATGGCGACCGTCGGGCCGGCGCCCTCGGGCGACAGGCTCCAGGTGCCCTCGACGTCCTGCCTCACGTGCCGCTTCACGATCACGCTGTCGGCGGCGGCGTACCAGCGGGTGCCGAGGCGGACGTCCGTGCTGGTCTCGTAGACCGTGCCGCAGGGGAGATCGAACACCGGCTCGTTCACCGGTTCGAGGGCCAGCGTCGTATGGCAGAGGATCCACCGCCCATCGGCCCGGCATTCGGCTTGGGCCCCTACCAGCAGCGGCGCGGGCGTGAGCGCGGTGGGGTCGACGGCCTTGCTGCCCGCGGCGAACGCGGGGGTGGTCGTGCTCTGCGTCGAGGAGTCTGCCGGTTCGGTCGCGCGGTCGCAGGCGGTCAGGAGCGTCGCCATCAGTATTGCCGCGCCGGTCAATTTCGGTGAGCGCATCGTCAGGTTCTCCCTGTGAGGGTGTCGCCCAGGTGCTTGTACGAGAGGGTGCTCGTACGAAGAGAGGCGTGGTTTCCGGGCGAAACCCGCCACCAGGGCGTCAAGCGCACCGGAGTCGAACAGCGGCAGGATGTGGGGATGATGCAGCGTGGCGGGGATGTCGATGTCGCGATCTACGTCAGTCGCACAGCTCCGAGTACAGCCATGCCCGGGACTTGGCCCACTCCCGCTGGACCGTGCGGGCAGAGACCCCCAGCGCCTCGGCGGTTTCCTCCTCGGTCAGCCCTCCGAAGAACCGGCACTCGACCACCCCGCTCATCCGCGGGCTGAGATTGGCAAGCCGCTCCAGCGCCTCGTCCACCGAAACCAGCAGGTCGCCCCGCTGGGCGGCTGGTGCGTTGTCATCCAGGAAGTCATGAGGGACGCCACCCCCCCGGCGGGCGGCCCGGTGCCTCCGGGCATAGTCGACCAGAATGCGGCGCATGGCACCGGCCGCGGCCCGGAAGAACTGGCCGCGATCCTGCCACTCCATCCGGTCCAGGTCTGCCAGCTTCATGTAGGTCTCGTGCACCAGACCGGTCGTGCCGAACGTGTGATCCGGGCGCTCGCCTTGGAGCTGCCTGTGGGCGATGCGCCGCAGATCGTCGTAGACGGCCGCATACAGTCGGTCACGGGCACAGGAGTCGCCGCCGCGTGCTTCCAGCAATAGTTCGGTGATCGCTTCGCGATGGGTCATCCGAGAGCAGCGGCCGCTGTGGGAGGGGTAAGGTATTTCCCACACTCAAGATGCCCCTTGGCACAGTGCCGCGCAAACGAGGCGCCAGCGGTGGACTGAAGGTTGGCCGCTGCGCTTGATCTCCGCGTTGCGCTCCGCGTGCTCCGCCTCGAGCTTGGCCAGTTCGTCGCGCGCGCCCTGCCACTCTGCGCGGGTTCCGATCTTGTGATCAGTCATCGCTTTCCCTTGCCGGTTAGAGATGAGACCCGGCAATGTGCGCCAAGGGCGAACGCCATCCGGCGATCTCGCAGCCCTCTACCGATACGACGAGCGAGGGGTCATGAGTTCGACATTGGGCCGATGGCCGCGCAAGTCGTTATCACCGGGGGCGTGACGAGCTGCAGCCGTTGCCGGAGAACCGCCGAATGAGAAGCCGATGTTCTGAGGGCTATCGGGCCGCTCTGCTGTCTTCGCCTCGTTGCACTAACCCGATCGCCGCGATAGCCAATGCGGTCGACGCAACGATCGACGGGCTGATCCGCTCACCGGCAAACAACCATCCGAGCAGCACCGCCACGATCGGATTCACATAGGTGTGGGTCGCTACCAGCGTCGGCGGGTAGTGCTTCAGCAGCCATGAGTACGCGGTGAACGCCACCAATGAACCAAAGAAGACCAGGAACATCAGTCCGCTGAAGGATTCACGCGACACTGCCGTCCAGTGGAAGTCGTGAAGCTCGCCGCGCAGGACTGCGCCACCCAGGAGCATCACGGCACCGCAAATTAGTGGTAGTGCGGCATTCATCGTCGATGTGTCTGGCGCGCCATTGCGGCGTGCCTGCAATTTACGGGAAAGGACGATTCCCACCGACCATGACACGGAGCCCAGTAAGACCGCGAGCAGTCCCGCTATCATCCCCTGTCCAGCGGTAACGTCGGGCCGGAAGAGCACGATCACGCTTGCGGCTCCAAGCCCCAGGCCGAGATAGGTAGTGAGGCCCGGCCGACCTCCCATTTTGAACAATGGCAGCATCAGCGCCACGAAGATCGGTTCGGTGGCGATCACCAGCGCGGCCACTCCGGAAGGGATCTTTTGTTCGGCCCAGTGCAACGTCCCGTGTCCCACCAGGAAGAACAGGAACCCCAGCACGAGACCAGCGCGCCAGGCTTCTTTGCTGGGGCGCTCGCCGTTCCGCCACGCCCACGCGAGCAGGATCGCGCCAGCGATCAAATGGCGCGTAGCCGCCGTCAGGAACGGAGGGATCGTTTCCACCGCGTAACGGATCGCGAGAAACGTGGAACCCCAGACGAGGTAGATGAT
>JALYPB010000436.1 GCA_030856585.1 Gemmatimonadota bacterium
AACATAAACCCAGGAGAATCGTGATGGCGGGATAGCTCTCGAGGGAACGGACCGTGGCCAAGCCGGGATACAACCGGTGGCTGGTACCTCCCGCCGCGCTCGCCATACACCTCTCCATCGGCATGGCGTACGGATTCAGCGTGTTCTGGCTGCCACTGAGCCGGGCAATCGGGCTGACTGAGTCCAAGCCGTGCCACGCCGACATGGGCTTTTTCCAGCTGCTGATCACGCGCGACTGCGATTGGAAGATCAGCGAGCTCGGCTGGATGTTCACCCTCTTCTTCGTCTTCCTCGGCTCGTCGGCGGCGCTGTTTGGTCCGTGGGTCGAACGGGTGGGGCCCCGCAAGACCGGGGTAGTGGCCGCCATCTGCTGGTCGACAGGATTTCTCATCTCCGCGCTGGGCGTTTACCTCCACCAAATCTGGCTCCTCTGGCTCGGCTCAGGCGTCATCGGCGGCTGCGGGCTGGGGCTGGGCTACATCTCACCAGTCAGCACCCTGATCAAGTGGTTTCCCGACCGGCGCGGCATGGCCACGGGGATGGCCATCATGGGTTTCGGCGGAGGCACGATGATCGGAGCTCCACTGGCCGACATCCTTATGCGCCACTTCGCGACGCCGGCGTCGGTTGGGGTGTGGCAGACCTTCGTGACTATGGGAGTCATCTACTTCATTACCATGATGGCCGGCGCGTTCGGCTACCGGGTGCCGCCTCCGGATTGGAAACCCGCCGGTTGGACTCCTCGCGCGCAGCACACCGCCATGATCACCACCGGGAACGTGCACGTTAGCCGGGCATGGCGGACGCCGCAGTTCTGGTTCCTCTGGATGGTGTTGTGCATGAACGTGAGCGCCGGCATCGGCGTCATCGGCATCGCATCGCCGATGATCCAGGAGATTTTCGGTGGCCGGCTCCTTGGGGTCTTGGGAACGCTGCAGCAGCTCACCACGGAGCAAAAGGTACAGCTCGCCAGCATTGGTGCCGGATTCGCGGCCCTGCTCAGTCTTTCCAATATCGCCGGCCGCATCGCTTGGGCGTCCTTCTCCGACTACATCGGCAGGAAGCGCACCTACCTCGTCTTCTTCGCCCTGGGTTTCGTGCTCTATGCGATGGCGCCATCCGCGGGGCAGACCGGCAGCGTGACCCTCTTCGTCGTCATTTTTTGCATCATCCTGACCATGTACGGCGGCGGCTTCGCCACCATCCCCGCGTATCTGGCCGACATCTTCGGCACCCAGTATGTCGGCGCGATTCATGGCCGCCTGCTCACGGCCTGGTCCACGGCTGGCGTACTCGGGCCGGTCCTGGTGAACTACATCCGGGAATACCAGATCGACCGTGGGGTCCCCACCGCACAGGCGTATAACGTCACGATGTACGTGCTGGCCGGGCTCCTGGTGATTGGGTTGATCTGTAATCTGATGGTGAAGCCGGTGGACCCCCGGTACTACATGACAGCCGAAGAGCTGGCGGCCGTCAGGGCGCTACAGGCCGGACAGCGCGGCTGACCGAAACTGTTGCATAAAACCCTGGGTTCACCGCATATTATTGCAACTTAATCCCCCACGCCCGATGAGCACCCGAGGAGCCCCAGTGGCCACCAATGACGCAACCCAGCGGCAGGAGGATACCAACTGGGTGGTGGTCGTTCTGGCGTGGCTGCCGGTGACTTTACCCCTCCTTTGGGGCATCTGGCAGACGGTGAAGAAGGCCGCCGTGCTGTTCCGGTGACTCCGGGTCCCAACGGCCTTGGCCCTGCCTCATCGCGCAAACGATTGCATCTTATAAACTTGCATCATTATTCCACAGATTGCCCGGCCGGTCTCGGGGAAGTGGGACTTGACGCAACCCGCGATGTAATCAAATTGTAACCCGTTAAAACACTTCCAATGCCGAAGTTAGTGGTGGCCGCAGGGGATTTATCCTGAGCGGCACCGAGCCGTCCCCATGACCGAGCAACCAGTTTTTCTGTTCGCAACCGAGCCGGGCCCATCGGTCACCAATTGGGCCTCCGCCTGCCGCCCCGCGGCACGCCTACACGCATCCAGACCTTGCCCCTGAGGAGAGTGCCCATGAGGATCAGTTCTCGTTGGTGGGTGGCCCCTGTACTACTGGCCGTTGCCAGCCCGTTGAGCGCACAAGCAAAGGGCGAGTGGACCACTTACGGCGGCAACGACTGGAATCAGCGGTACTCGACGTTGAGGCTCATTACTGGGGCCAACGTGTCCCAGCTGGTTCCCCGCAAGATCTTTCAGACCGGTATTTCCAAGCTTGGCTCGTTCGAGAACACGCCCATCGTGTCCAACGGCGTCATGTACGTAACCACCCCGTACAACACCGCCATGGCCTATGATCTCAGCACCAACAAGGAGCTCTGGCGCTACGAGCACAAGCTGGGCTCGACCATCGCCTGCTGCGGACCGAACAATCGCGGCGTTGCCATCCACGGCGGCGCGCACGTCTACATGGGCACCCTCGACGCCCACCTCGTGGCGCTCGACGTGAAGACCGGCAAAGTCCTCTGGGACAAGGAAGTGGCCGATCCCGCCTTCGGCTACAGCATCACCCACGCTCCGATCATTATCGGCGACAACGTGATCGTCGGGGTCTCGGGCGGTGAGTACGGCATCCGCGGTCATGTCACCGCCTACAACGCCATGAGCGGCGACCAGGTCTGGCGCTGGTACTCGATTCCTGCCCCGCAGGGCGATCCGACGTTCGACGAGAAGGCCCCGAACGGCTGGTGGGGCACCTGGGCGACTAAGGCCGAAGCCCACGACCTGCACCGCGACATCGCCAAGGAAAAGGCCGACAGCGCCAAGTATGCCGACGCCTGGAAGGTCGGCGGCGGCGGCGTCTGGACGACTCCGGCGTACGACAAGGGTCTCAATGCGATCTTCGTCTCTGTCGGCAATCCGTCCCCCGACCTCGATGGCAGCATCCGACCGGGAGACAATCTCTACACCGACGCCATCGTCTCGATCGATGCCACCACGGGCAAGACCAACTGGTATTATCAGACCGTGCCCCACGATGTGTGGGACCTCGACGCTACGTCGCCCCCGGTTGTCACAACGCTGGGCGGCAAGAAGGTCGTGGTGCACGCAGGCAAGACCGCATGGGTCTACGTCCTCGACGCGGGAACGGGCAAGCTGGTCCGCAAGACCGACAACTTTACTCCCCAGGAAAACATGTTCGCGCTGCCGAGCGACAAGGGCACGCGGATGCTCCCAGGCGCCAACGGTGGTGCGGAGTGGTCGCCCATCGCGATCGATCCGACGCTCGGCTATGCC
>JALYPB010000012.1 GCA_030856585.1 Gemmatimonadota bacterium
AAGACTTCCTGCGCCAGGTCCTCGGCACGCTCCGCGTCCCAAACCTTGCGGTACAGGAAGCGCACAACGGCCGTATAAGTGGTCTGGTACAGCTGCTCGAGCTCGTCCGTCGCCAGTACTCCTTAAAAGCCCGCGACCTGTCTGAGTGCCCGGCTGGATCGTCCAAGATGACGGCCCACCCTGTGGAACTTGCACAGAACCAGCCCTAGGGGGTTCGCCGCACCCTGGGAGCGAAGACGCAGCCGGGATGCAGTCCCTTGTTCTTTGGGGGCCACTCGCTGCAGAGATCTGGTTTGGCGGGCCGTCCGTCCGCCCTCACCCGCCCGTGCAGGGAGCAGCCGATCCCGTCGTCGTCGAGGAATCCGCAGGCGGAAATGACCTCGGCCTCGATGGAAAAATCGCCCGCCCGCTCCACCTTGCAGAGATACGGCGACCGGCGGGAGCGCACCAGTGCCTCGAGTCTGCGCTGGCGCTTGGTACACATGATTTCGATCTGAAGGTCCCGGCAGCAGGCCGCGCCTCGGGTGTTGTCCGCGGTACGGCAGGGTGCCAGGGCGCAGGGGTTGGTCCCCTGGAGGACCGGGAGCGCGCGTGGGGGAGGCTGGAGCGTACGGACCGCCATTCGGCGGTTGTCCACGATATTGAAACGATCGCGGTTCAGGCGGCGGGGCTGGTCAGGCTGGTACGCCCCCCGCGGTGCAGGTCCCCGGAATCCGTGGGCGGTGCAATGGGCAGAGGCGCCCTCTCGGCGGAGGAACCGACAGGCGACGTGCAGCATCGCCTCGACATACAACTCACCCTTGTCCTCCCAGACCTCTGAGAAGGTGATGTGCTGTGTGTGTCCGAGCAGCCAGGTGGCCTCGTGGTCGAGCGAACGGCTGCCGTCCTCGAGCGGACCGATTCGCAGACTCACCGGCAGGCTTCGGCACTGAACGCCCAACGAGCGGCAGGGGGGTACTGTCAGGCTGGGTAGAGGAGTGGATTGAACGGCGAGTGCCATGCGCTTTCCGGGCGAGAGAAACTGACGGCTCTGGTAAATTAACGGGCCCGCCTCCCCTGAGCATGGGCGGGCTTTCCCCACTTCCTTTTGCACCCCTGGTGCTTATACTCGTGAAAGGGTTCACAAAGTCGGTAACCTTACGTTTCGGAGGCGGAGCAGCGAAAATGCGGATGACTTCCTTGGTGGTAGGGCTCGCCATCGTCCTGGCAGCATGTGGCGGGGAAAAGAAGGCCTCAGATGCGCCGGCGGCGGCCCCGGACCAGTCGGGAGCCCCAGCGGCAACGTCCACCGCCGCGGGGGCGACCCACGACGTCAACATGGTGCTCGAGGGCAGCAGCTACAAGTACGTCCCCGACCAGCTGACCGTGGGCCCCAACGATGTGGTGCGGTATCACAACAAGAGCGGCGGTCCCCACAACGTCGCGTTCTGGGCGGACAGCATCCCCTCTGGCGCAGCTTCGCACATCACGCTGCCTGATCCGATGGCCCCGCTCTCTAGCAAGCTGGTGGTGGCCCCGGACGAGGTGATCGAGCTCAAGCTGAACGCGGCTCCCAGCGGGGAGTACAAGTATTACTGTACCCCGCATCTGGCACTGGGCATGAAGGCGAAGCTCACTGTGAAGTAAAGCGTGAGCGGGAACCGAAAAGCGTAAGCGGTAAGCAGGGTGCTCCGGTTGTTACCGCGGCACCCTTTCCGCATCCAGGAGCCGGTCCCGCTCACACCTTTTTTTCACCATTGCCGCCTGACTCGGCGCGGCTCACCATCGACGTGACCAGCACTCCTACCCCCAGCCCTGCGATCGCGTCCACCCCGTAATGCATCTGGCAATAGACTACCCCGACGGTCAACAATAGCGTGGGAATCAGGAGTATCAGTCCCAGGCGTCGGGACGAGCGCCAGGCAGCCAGAGACGCCGCCAATGCGGCCGCAACATGGGAGGAGGGGAACGCAGCGCCATAGGAGCTCCCGCCGGCAAGCGCCTCATAGGTGAGCCTGGCCGGCAGGTTATCTGTAAACCAGGCGGCGGGCCGGGCAAACTCGTAGTACGGGCCCGCCACGGGGAAGAAGATGAAGGCCAGGTAGCAGATCACGAACGTGGCGATGACCACAAGAACGAAGCGGCGGACCGCCTGGAGATCCCCTCGCCAGGCGAAGTACAGGGCGGGGGCCGAAATGATGAGGTAGTACGAGAGATAAGCGGAGTGAAGCACGGTTGACCAAAACCGACTCGGGGCCGTTTGCCACCAGTCGCGACTTATCTGTCCACCAAACAGAAGAAGCTCCCACTGGCGGACCAGCGGGTCGTGAACGGCTAGCGGGACCGAATTGAGGATGTCGAGCTCGCTGTACAAGGCGG
>JALYPB010000032.1 GCA_030856585.1 Gemmatimonadota bacterium
CGCCGAGGGACGATCTGATTTGCAGCCCGCCAGGACCCCGGCGAGGGCAAGCGCTGCGCCGAGTCGCGCCCGGTGACCCATGAGCCCCTGCTGTGAGTAGTTGTGCTGGAGCGCGCCAAGATGTGGCCCGACCGCCTGTTCCGCCAGTCCCCCTCCGGATGGGTTGCCCGGCCTGGAGCCAGAGGTAATTTCCCGCCAACGCCAGCCGTCTGGAGCCTGAATGCCCCGTCTTATCGCCGCCGTGCTCGTCCTGTCTCCTCTGATCACCGGCCTCACCCAGGCACAGACCACTGCCGACTCCAACCGTGGCGCCAAGCCCTCCGCGTTCGCCCCCTTGCCGCTGCCTTCGCCTACGGTTTTCCGCACCGCCTCTGGCCGTCCCGGCCGCGGCTACTGGCAGCAACGGGCGGATTATCGCATCAAGGCCACGCTCGACACTGCCACCGGGCAGATCCGGGGCCGGGAGACGATTCACTATACCAACAACTCGCCGGACCCCCTGCGCTACCTGTGGATGTTCGTGGAGCAGAACATCTGCAGTCGAGCCGGCATCACCGAAAAGCTGGACCAGCCGCCGCTGGTCTTCCTGGGGTCCACCTTCGACTTCTCCTGCAAGGGCTTTGATGGCGGACTGACGCTGGACCGGGTGAGTATCGCCGGGCGGGCGCTGCGCCCCACGATTTACGGTACCACGATGCGGATCGATCTCCCCAGGGCTCTCCCGTCCGGCAGCGCCCTGGATATCGACTTGGCCTGGCACTTTACGGTGCCCGATTACGGCGCGGGCCGCATGGGACGCGACGGGTCACTCTACCAGATCGCGCAGTGGTATCCCCGGCTGGCAGTGTATGACGATGTCCGGGGGTGGAATCACGATCCCTACATCGGGGCCGGGGAGTTTTATCTGGAGTACGGCAGCTTCGATGTGAGCCTAACACTGCCGGCCGGCTACGTCGTGGCTGCAACCGGAAGCCTGCGCAATCCGGAGCTGGTGCTTACTGCCGCTCAGCGGGAACGATTGGCGAGCGCCGCCCGATCGGCGGAGCCGGTGGCAGTGATCACGGCGGCGGAGGCGGGACACGCCGACCGGACTCGGCCGGCATCGAGCGGCCAGCTCACCTGGCGGTTCACCGCGGACAGCGTCCGGGATTTCGCCTTTGCCGCCGGCCCGAACCTGCGCTGGGATGCGAGCGGCTACCGTGGAATCCTGGTTCATACGCTCTACCGCCCGTCGGCCCCGGAGTGGGAGGAAGCCAACCGCATGGTCCGCCAGGCGCTCCAGTACTTCAGCGAGCAGTGGTACCCATATCCCTATCCCCAGATGAGCAGCGTCGAGGGCCCGATCGAAGGCATGGAGTACCCGATGCTCACCTTCGACCCTCGCGCCCCCAGCCGGGAGGAGCGCCAGTGGGTGCTGGCCCACGAGCTCGGCCATCAGTGGATGCCCATGATCGTCGGGTCGAACGAGCGGCTCTATCCCTGGATGGACGAGGGATTCAACACCTTCATGGATCTGGCCGGTGCGGCGCGCTATTTCAGCGGGACACCCTATGGCGACTCCATCGAGGTGCACCCGCTTCACCTCTACCAGAACCACGCGATCCTGGGCCAGGAGCAGTCCCTCATCACCCGGCCGGTGGAGGTGAAGGACCTCTTCTGGACCGGCTATCAGAAGCCGGCCCTGATGATGCAGACGCTGCGATATGAGGTGCTGGGGAAGGAACGCTTCGATCACGCCTTCCGGGAGTATCTCAGGGCCTGGGCCTACAAGCATCCCACCCCGGCCGACTTCTTTCGAGTGATGCGGGACGCGTCAGGAATGGACCTCGACTGGTTCTGGCGCGACTGGGTCTTCACCAATGCCCGCCTGGATCAGGCGGTAGATTCGATCGGCACGGCCGGGGGTGCCGCGAAGATCTTCCTGGCCAACCGGGGAACCATGACGTTGCCGCTGGAGATGGACGTCACCTATGCGGACGGTTCCACCGAGCGGATCCGTCTGCCGGTCGAGATGTGGAATCAGGGGGCCCGGTTTGGCTACCGGGTGCGGGGCGGGAAGTCGGTGCGGCGGGTGGTCGTGGATCCCAGAGGCGTGCTGCCGGACATCGATCGGGGCAATAACGAGCTAGAAGCTAGGAGTTAGGAGGTAGGAGCTCCCATCTCCCGGCTCCCAGCTCCTAGCTCCTAGCTCCTGGCTCTCGCCCGCTGCACCATGAGCAGGTCGGCGATGTTGTCCGACGTGAGTAGCCCCACCAGCGCGCCCGCCGCATCAACCACCGGCAGCGCCGGGAGCCGGCTGGCCCTGAGCCGATCGAGCGCCTCCCGGAAGCCAAGAGTCGGCTGGACAACCGGCACGCCGGTGGTCATCGCCTCCGACACCCGTCCTCCCGGTCCGAGCGTCGAGAGTCCCCGAATCAGGTTGTCCCGGGTGAGAACGCCCTCGATGCGGCCGTTGTTGTCCACCACCGGAAACTCCCGCTGCTCTCCGCTCAGGAGCAGGTCCACCGCGTCTGCCAGGGTCGCGTAAATCGGAATGGTGCGGAAGTTGGTCACCATCATCTGCGATACCTGGAGTCCATCGCCCGCGGCGCGAGTCTCCACCGCCTCCGCCTCAGCGGTTGCGCCGAGGAACACGAAGAAGGCGATGAG
>JALYPB010000066.1 GCA_030856585.1 Gemmatimonadota bacterium
GTAGATTAAATAGCGCGCGGCACAGGTACCCCGGCTCCAGCTCCCTGAGCTGCGCCATTGCGTATCCCTCGGACCCGGCGCACCCTTTCCAGGTCGAACTGGTTCCCGGGACCCTGGGCCCGGAGCCAACAGGGGTATGTTGCGATTCGCCTCGGCATTCGGGAGAGCTGCTCCCCGGCATTATATAATCGGAATCGGTACAAAATTGACCATGACAGAGGTGGGCCGCGGCTCAACGGCGCAGGTGGTTCCAACGTCTTTCGGGGCGTCAGCGAGATGGCCGCGCTTTTGCGCCTCGTGGACTGGGAATCAAACCCCCTCGGTCCAGTCGAAAGCTGGACCACCAGCCTTCGTACCACGGTAAGTACGCTGCTCGCCTCGCGTCATGCGATGTTCCTCTGGTGGGGCCCAGGTGGGCGATTACGGATCCCACCGAGACTGGACTCGGTGCGGCGTGCCCAGCGATAATCCAGCTACTGGTTTTCTCAGTCCACGGCTTCGAGAGAGGGAATACATGTCGGCTGACAAGCAGGGAGGCGCGCTCAAGCCCATAACGCCAGCGCGGGTCGCGGAAGAGCTCAGGAAGCTGGGTAGTCAGCGAAAGGACGGAACGCTCGCCGCCGATGAATACGAGCATCGCTTTGCCCGCATGATCGGCGAGCTCCGCGATCGGCGCATCGACGGCAGTCGCGCTGAAATCATGGCGACGCTGACCCCTCTCATGAATGAGGGCATCATCCCGCCGGCGGACTGGCAGCGCCTCACCAAGCAGCTGGGCCTTGCCTGATCCTGCCAGCCCTTTAGTGATCCGACGCCGAAGCCTGGGCTTCGGTGCCCCGCCGGTTTCCGCGGTGGGGTACGGCGGGATGCACCTCTCGATCCAGGATCGCCCACCCGAGGCTCAGGCCGTTCGGGTCATTCAGGCGGCGTTGGACGCCGGCGCCACGCTGATCGACACCGCCGACGTTTACTGTCTGGACCATCGGGATATCGGCCACAACGAGCGGCTCGTGGCGCGCGCCCTGGAAAGTTGGCAGGGCGCGCGCAACGACGTCATCGTCGCTACCAAGGGCGGCGTCACCAGGCCAGCCGGCCGCTGGGAGACCGACGGCCGCCCGGAGCATTTGCGGGCCGCCTGCGAGCAATCGCTGAAGGCGCTGGGGCGTGAGCGAATCGATCTCTACCAGTTGCATGCACCGGATCCGAAGGTGCCACTGGTGGAAAGCGTAGGCGCGCTCGCCGAGCTTCAGGGGGAGGGAAAGATTCGCTGGATCGGACTATCCAACGTGTCGGTGGCCCAGATCCGGCAGGCCGAGACGGTGGCCCGGGTGACCAGCGTGCAGAACCGCCTGAATCCGTTCTTTCGGGAGGCGGTCGCGGAGGGCGTGGTGGAGTATTGCGCCGGACGGGGAATCGGATTTCTGGCGTACAGCCCGACGGGGGGCGGGCGGCTCAACCACAAGTTGCCGGCTCATCCCGTCCTTCAGCCGATGGCCGCTCGCCTTGGTGCTACTCCCCATGCCCTGGTTCTGGCGTGGGTGCTGGCCCGCTCACCGGCCGTGATCGTCATTCCCAGCGCCCGCACCGTCGAGCACGTCCTCGATAGCCTGGGCTCGGCGGAGCTCGATCTGAGCGACGCTGATCTGTCGGCGATTACCGCGGCGGAGTTCTCGAGGGCGTAGGGGTCGACCGCGGTCGACCCCTACGACCACCGCACCAATGTCGCCCCTGACGTAAATCCAGCCCCTACCGCGGTAAATACCACCAGATCGCCCCGCTTGATCTTTCCCTCGCCGAGCGCACCGTCCAGCGCGAGCGGGAGCGTCGCGCCGGTGGTGTTGCCGTACCGGGCCAGCACCGAGGCAACGCGCTCGTGGGGGACACCCAGGCGTTCGGCTGTGGCGTCCAGAATCCGCTGGTTGGCCTGGTGGGGAACCACCATGGCGATGTCGGAAGGGCTGAGACCGTTTCGCTCGAGGAGAATCTGGACGCTCTGGACCATGGTGGTTACGGCGAACTTGAAGACGGCTCGACCGTTCTGCTTGAGGAAGTGCTGCCGGGCCGTCACGGTCGCGACGCTCGGAGGCAACAGGCTTCCGCCTGCCGGCATCATCAGATCGTCGCGTCCGCTGCCGTCGACCCGATGATAGAAGTCCAGGATGCCGTACCCGGGCTCCGCGCGCTCCAGGAGCGCCGCTCCGGCTCCATCGCCGAAGAGTACGGCCGTGGTTCGGTCGAGCGGATCGATGATCGAGCTCATGAGATCGGCGCCGACCACGACGACTCGATCGTGGGCCCCGCTGGCTACCATCTGCGCCCCGGTGGTGAGGGCATAGAGGAAGCCGGAGCACGCGGCCGAGAGATCGAAGCCCCAGGCGGCGCGAAGACCGAGCTGATCCTGGATGAGGCAGGCGGTGGCGGGAAAGAGCATGTCCGGTGTGACGGTCGCGACCAGGATTGCGTCGATGTCGTCAGGACCCAGCCCCCGCTTTTCCATGAGCCGCCGTACCGCCGCGGCCCCCATCCTGGAGGTGGTCTCTCCCGGTGCGCCCATCCGGCGCTCCCGGATGCCGGTGCGGGTGACGATCCAGTCATCCGAGGTGTCGAGGCTGACAGCGAGCTCGGCATTGGTGATAATGCGCTCGGGAACGTACGCGGAGACCGCGGTAATGGCGGCGCGCAGCGGCGTAGACGGGGGCTCGGGAGGCATGCAAGAATGTAACAGCAACTACAAGCCACGGATGAAACACAGATGGGAACGGATCGCTCCTAGCGGTGTCACGGTCCCTTCGCAGCGGGAGCACAGAGTGCAAACGGAGCGATCCGTTGCTATCCGTGTCATCCGTGGCCGCGTTTGCTGGAGGCAGGCTACCACCACATTGTTATATTTCCCGCCATGCCCTTAGCGAGTCGCCGCCGGACCGTAACCGCCACCATCGGTGGCGTTCGGGTCGGGTCCGATCATCCGATTGTCGTGCAATCAATGACCAACACCGACACGGCCGACGTGCCGGCCACGGTCCAGCAGGCGGCCGATCTCGCTCGCGCCGGCAGCGAGCTGGTCCGGGTGACGGTCAACAATGAGCCGTCGGCGGCCGCAGTACCCGCCATCGTCGAGGGGCTCGACCGCCTCGGCCTGTCTGTTCCCATCATTGGCGACTTCCACTACAACGGCCACCTGCTGCTGGCCAGGTATCCCGAGTGTGCCCGGGCACTGGCGAAGTATCGCATCAATCCCGGCAACGTCGGCGGTAAGCGGCATGACGAGAACTTTCGCGCCATCATCGAGGTGGCCCTGGCGCACGATAAGCCGGTGCGGATTGGGGTCAACTGGGGCTCCCTCGACCAGAGTCTCCTGACCGGGCTGATGGACGCGAACGCCCGTCGGTCTGCGCCCAGGGACGCCCGCGACGTAGTCATGGAGGCAATGGTCGAGAGCGCCCTCCAGTCCGCCGCGTTGGCGGAAGCCACCGGCATGGCGCATGACCAGATCGTGCTGAGCGCCAAGGTCTCCGGAGTGCAGGACCTGGTCGAGGTCTATCGCCTCCTGGCTGCCCGCTGCGACCATCCTCTCCACCTGGGACTCACCGAGGCCGGGCTGGGGAGCAAGGGTATTATCGCCAGCACCGCGGGTCTCAGTATCCTGCTGCAGGAGGGCATCGGCGACACGATCAGGGTTTCGCTCACTCCGGCGCCCGGAGGAGATCGCACCGAGGAAGTGCGCGTCGCACAGCAGGTGCTTCAATCATTGGGTCTCCGGAGCTTCACGCCGCAGGTGACCAGCTGCCCCGGCTGTGGCCGGACGACGAGCACATTCTTTCAGCAAATGGCTCAAGAGATCCAGGACTATCTCCGGGAAAGAATGCCGGTGTGGCGGAGCGAGCGGCCGGGCGTAGAGGACATGAAGGTCGCGGTCATGGGGTGCGTGGTGAACGGCCCTGGAGAGTCGAAGCATGCCGACATAGGGATCTCACTCCCCGGGACGGCCGAAGATCCCAGGGCCCCGGTTTACGTCGACGGCCGTCTGCTGGTTACGCTGCGTGGTGAGGGTATCGTCGCTGATTTCCTCGGAATACTCGACGATTACGTGGCCTCCCGGTTTGGGGCCGTGGAATCCGCGGACAGGACCTGACCCTCGTGCTGCCGGCGCTCGGTCCGGGACTCGAGACCACGCTGCGGGAGCAGCCGCTCCTCGCCCTGGCTGTTCTGTTCGGTGCCGGACTGGCCACCAGCCTGACTCCCTGCGTGTACCCCATGATTCCGATTACGGCGGGCATCCTCGGCGGCGTCGGGTCGGCCCGCCGCTCGCG
>JALYPB010000095.1 GCA_030856585.1 Gemmatimonadota bacterium
GCTCCTTCTGCGGAAAATCGAAGGATTCCGTCCGGAAGTTCATTTCCGGTCCGTCGGTCTACATCTGCAACGAGTGCATCACTCTTTGCAATGAGATCCTGGCGGAGGACGAAGAGCGCGAGGTTGCGGACAGCATTACCCAGGTCCCCACGCCCTCCGAGATCAAGGACGTGCTGGACCAGTACGTGATCGGGCAGGAGCGGGCCAAGCGGACCCTGGCGGTCGCCGTCTACAACCACTACAAGCGGATCAACGCCTCCAGCGGCCGGGAGGGAGATGTCGAGCTGGATAAGTCCAACATTCTCCTGCTCGGCCCCACCGGCGTCGGCAAGACGCTCCTCGCCCAGACCCTCGCCCGCATTCTCGATGTCCCCTTCACCATAGCCGATGCCACCACCCTCACCGAAGCCGGTTACGTCGGCGAGGACGTGGAGAACATCCTGGTTCGGCTCCTCCAGGCCGGCGAGTTCAACGTGGCCGAGTGTGAGCGGGGCATCGTTTATATCGACGAGATCGACAAGATCGCGCGCAAGTCGGAGAATCCCAGCATCACCCGGGACGTGTCGGGTGAGGGGGTGCAGCAGGCGCTGCTCAAGATCCTGGAAGGCACCATTGCCTCGGTGCCGCCCCAGGGCGGGCGCAAGCACCCGCAGCAGGAATACATCCAGATCAATACCAAGGACATCCTCTTCATCTGCGGCGGCGCGTTCGACGGGCTGGAGAAGATCATCGAGGCGCGCACCGGGCGGCAGAAGATCGGCTTCAGCACCAGCGAGCGGAAATCAAATCCCCAGCTCACCACGGGGAACCCGTACGCCGAGGTGGAGCCGGACGACCTGCTCCGTTTCGGGCTGATCCCCGAGCTGGTGGGGCGGCTCCCGGTGGTGGTATCCCTCGAGGCGCTCGACGAGGACGCGCTGGTGCGCATTCTGGTCGAGCCGAAGAATGCGCTCACCAAGCAGTACAAGAAGCTGTTCGAGCTGGAGGACGTCGGGCTGACCTTCGATCCCGACTCGCTCCGCGCGGTCGCTCAGCGCGCGCTGAAGCGGGGAACCGGAGCCCGCGGACTCCGGGCCATCCTCGAGACCATGATGACCGACATCATGTTCGACCTGCCCAACCGTGAGGACGTGCGCGAGATCGTGATCACCAAAGAGGCGATCAACGAGGGGACCACGCCGCTCATTGTCACCGAACGGGCAAGGACCAAGCGGGAGGCGTGAAGGCGGACGGACGGACAGGCGGACGGGCGGACGGGAAAGCGGATCGGGGCGTACGTAGGGGCGGACAGCATGCGCCCGACCGTGCGCCCCTGTTGCGTCCGGGACCGGACCCCTCCAACCCCCTGCACACCCGGCCCATCGAGTTCGTCGGCTCCTTCCCCGATGCCGGCGTCAGCGTAGACCCTGCCCTGCCCGAGATCGCCTTCATCGGCCGGTCCAACGTGGGAAAGTCGAGCCTGGTGAATGCCCTCGTCGGCCGGCCCGGGCTGGCCCGAACCAGCGGCTCACCTGGCAAGACGACGCTGCTCAACTTCTATCGCATGCCCGGGTTCTATCTGGTCGATCTGCCCGGGTACGGCTTTGCCCGGGCCAGCAAAGGCGCGAGAGCCGGCTACCGGAAGCTGGTGACGGCGTACCTCCGCACCCGATCGACCCTGGCAGGAATCGTCTGGCTGCTCGACATTCGGCATCAGCCCTCGGCCGACGATCTGGAGATGCAGGAGCTGCTGGCAGAAAGCGGTTGTCCGGTGCTGGCGGTCTTCACCAAAGCGGACAAGCTCACCCGTTCCACGCAGCCGGTACGGGCTCGCCAGCTGGCAGAGGCACTCGGCCTGCGCGAGGATCAGGTTCAGCTCACCAGCAGCCAATCCAAGCTGGGGATCACCGAGCTCGCTGCCACTATCGTCGCCGCCGCAGGCGGGGAGTCGTAGAATGCGCACATTTGCAGCCTTGCTCTTCTTCTTCGCCTCTACGGTGCCGGCGGCGGCGCACGCGGCAGGGCAGGTCCAGGCGGTTCCCGTGAGCTACGGAACGCTCAACCAGAACGACCTGGCGCTCCGGGTGCAAAACGAGGACCTCGAGATCCGCTTCATTCCGCTGGACCCCCGGGTGACTCGCCTGCTGGCTAATGACGCGTTTCAGTCGCTTCGATCGCTGGTCGAGACCAAGCGCCGGGCCATCGACTCGGTGGCGTCACGGGCCGGCGTCAGCGTGCCGGGACTGGCGCTGGTGAGCTTCTTCGGCCTTCGGCCCGACACCCGGTTCGACCCCCAGACGCTGACGCTGCTCATCCGGAACCGGGTGTTCCGCCCACTGGGCGTCATTCCCATCAGCGGGAAGTTCAACTCCCAGCAGCTGGATGCACGGGAGCAGGCCAGTGCGATCTATCTGTTCGAGGAAGACATCCCGGTCGACGACTCGTTCACCCTGTCGTACGGCACGCTGGTGTCGGAGGACTGGCAACGTAAACAGCCCATCCTCGACCGGGAGCGGGCGAGGGTGGCGGCGCGGGCGCGAAGTGAGAGACGCGATACGACTCGATAAGGTGCACCCTGCCAGCTAGAACCTCTGGGTAAACCCCGCCTGAACCAGT
>JALYPB010000175.1 GCA_030856585.1 Gemmatimonadota bacterium
CGAGGGCAGCGCGCTGCCGGCGAGCTATGTGTCCTATAGTCCATGCTTCCGCCGCGAGGCCGGCTCCGGCGGGAAGGACACTCGCGGGCTGATCCGGGTTCACCAGTTCGACAAGGTGGAGCTGGTCCGGTTGGTACGCCCGGAGGAGTCCGCCGCGGAGCACGAGCGAATCACCGGCCACGCCGAAGCGGTGCTCCAGCGTCTGGAACTGCCCTACCGGGTGGTGGAGCTCGCCGCGGGTGACACCGGGTTCGCCAGCGCCAGGACGTTCGATATCGAGGTGTGGGCGGCGGGAGTCGGCGCCTGGCTTGAGGTCTCGAGCTCGAGCACCTTCACCGACTTCCAGGCCCGGCGGGCGAATATTCGCTATCGGCCCGTGCCCAAGGCCAAGCCTGAATTCGTTCACACGCTGAACGCCTCGGGCGTCGCGTTCCCCCGCACGATTATCGCCCTGTTGGAGAACAACCAGGCGGCCGACGGGTCGGTGCGAGTGCCGGCGGCGCTGGTACCGTATCTCGGCGTCGATCGCCTGACTCCTCGTGCGTAGCGGACGGCTTCAGCGCCTCGCGCCCACGATGGTCGTGGTGCTCGTGGCGCTGCTGGCCGGACTGAGCTTCGGCACCGGGGTCCTGATTTTTCGTCACTTCAAGGCCGACGCCTCCGCCACCAGCCGGCTCTACTCCGGGGTGTTCGGCGGCCTCAACAACCCGCGCGCCGGCGCCGAAGCGGAAGCGCTGCTGCGCCTGGGCGAGCAGGTGCGGTCGCTCGGACTCCCCCTGGTCGTGACCGACACCACCGGCCGGGTAACGGCGGCGGCTAACCTCCCCTTCGATGCACCGCTCGACGATCCGCGGGTGAAGCTCTACGCCGCCAGGCTCGACCGGCAGAATCCTCCGATCACCGATGCCGCGGTTGGAACGGTCCACTACGGCCCGCTGCCGGCCCAACGAAACCTGATTGCGCTGGCCGTGCTGCAGGGACTCACCATTGCGGTCATGGTGGGGGTGGCAGTATTCGCCTACCGCAGTGCCATGTCCGCCCAACGGGACCGGCTCTGGGTGGCCATGGCCCGGGAGGCGGCGCATCAAATGGGCACGCCGCTCACCAGTCTCCAGGGCTGGATCGAACGGGTCCGCAACCGGGCGACGCCGCCGCCCGGCCTGGCCGATCATCTGAGTGCCGATGCGGAACGACTCGATCGGGTGGCCCAGCGGTTCGAGCGGATCGGCAATCCGGCCAAGCGCGAGCCGATCGGGTTGGGCGCGCTGGCGGATCGCGTGGCTGGCTACTACCGGCCGCGGCTGCCCCGGCATGCCAACATGATCGACCTGCGGGTGGAGGCGCCCGGCGCCGGTCCCACCGTGCTGGGAGACGCAGTGCTGCTCGAGTGGGCGCTGGAATCGTTGGTGAAGAACGCGATTGATGCGCTGCAGGGGAGGCCCGGCGCGATTATTCTGCGAATCGGTGCGGAAGACAATACGGGAGCAATCCGGGTCATCGATGATGGGCCGGGCATTCCCAAGGAGCTCCGCCGTACACTGTTTGAACCGGGGACGACCACCAAACGGGGTGGGTGGGGCATCGGCCTTGCGCTCTCCCGCCGCGTCGTTGAGGATGCCCATGGAGGCGCGCTGAGCTTGGAGCCGACTGAGAAGGGAACCTGTTTCGTAATGCGCCTTCCACTGGCCGCGCGGAACTCATGATCGAGACGCCCGAACAAGGCTTGGAGCACGCGCTCAATCCTGCTCAGCGTGAAGCAGTGGAGCACGTGGGGGGACCGCTGCTGGTGCTCGCCGGCGCCGGCTCGGGCAAGACCCGTGTCCTCACCATGCGTATCGCTGCGCTGATCGACCGGCACGGGGTACCCCCCGAGCGCATCTTTGCCGTGACGTTCACCAACAAGGCCGCCGGCGAGATGAAGCACCGGATAGGCCAGCTCCTCAACCGCGACCCGTCCGGCCTCTGGATCGGCACGTTCCACTCGCTCTCGGCTCGCCTGCTCCGGCGCGAGGCCGGGCTGTTGGGGTTCACCCGCCAGTTCACCATCTATGATGAAGACGATCGGCTGAGCCTGGTCAGAAGGCTCATGGATCGGCAGGGTCACTCGGTGAAGCAGTTTCCGCCCAAAGCCGTGCAGTCTCTCATCTCGGCGGCGAAGAACCGGATGGTGTCACCGGCGCAGCTCGCCGCGAGCGTCCCATTCGATCGGCTCGTCGAGGTGGCGGCCGAAGTCTATGCTGCGCTCGGTCCGGCGTTGAAGGCGGCGAACGCCATGGACTTTGACGACCTGCTGCTGCACCCGCTCACCCTCTTCCGGGAACACCCCGACCGGCTGAGAGCGTATCAGAATCGGTTCAGCTTCATTCTCGTCGACGAGTTTCAGGATACCAACCGGGCGCAGTACGATCTGATCCGCCAGTTGGGTGCTCATGGCAACGTCGCCGCCGTGGGCGACGACGATCAATCGATCTATGGGTGGCGCGGCGCCGATGTGCGGAACATGCAGGAATTCCTCAAGGACTTTCCCGGCGCCGCGCTGGTCCGCCTGGAAGAGAACTACCGCTCCACTCAGGTGGTCCTCGACGCGGCAAACGGCGTCATCGCCGAGAACAGTGGCCGGATCGGCAAGACTCTGACCACCCGCCGCCGGGGCGGGGAAACGGTCACCCTCCTGGCGGCGGCGGACGAGCGGGACGAGGCCGAATGGGTGGTTCGAGAGCTGCAGAAGCGGAGCGCGGCTGCCGATTGGCAATACAGCGAGATGGCCATCCTCTACCGCACCAACTCGCAGTCCAGGGCGCTCGAGGAAGCGTTCCGCAGGGCCGGGGTACCATATCGTCTCGTGGGCGCCATCAGCTTCTACGATCGCCGAGAGGTGAAGGACCTGCTGGCGTATCTCCGGCTGGTAAGCAATCCCTCGGATGACGAGGCCTTCCTCCGCGCGGTCGGCGTGCCTCGGCGAGGTCTGGGGGAGACCAGCCTTGCCATTCTGGGCCGTACGGCCACCCACTGGGGCAAGCCGCTGCTCGACACCGCTCGCATTGCCGACCGGGTGGCGGAGCTCCGCCCCAATGTGCGGGAGGCATTCCGCAACTTTGGCGGGCTCATTGACGCCGCGGCGCAGAAGCGCGACCTCCCCCCGGCCGACCTGTTGGAGCACCTGATACGCGCCATCGACTATGAGGCGGTGCTCCACGCCGAGGGGCCGGAAGGGGCCGACCGGTGGGAAAATGTGCGCGAGCTGGTGGCGAGTGCCGCCAACTGGTCGGAGGTGGTCCCGGTAGACGCGGAAGACGGTGAAACGCCGCTGGAGCGTTTCCTCTCGGAGGCTGCTTTGCTCTCGGCTGTGGACAAGGAGGTTGGCGCTGAGCAGGGAGTCACGCTCATGACCCTGCATACCGCCAAGGGGCTCGAGTGGCCGGTGGTTGTCATGACCGGTCTCGAGCACGGCCTCTTCCCGCTCGCCCGGGCTGAGGAGCAGCCGTCCGGTCTGGAGGAGGAGCGCCGGCTCTGCTACGTCGGGCTCACCCGCGCCAAGGACAAGCTCTATCTCACCTGGGCTCGCGCCCGGCGGCGGGGCGGTGAGCTGAGACCGGGTATCGCGTCTCACTTTCTCCGCGCGATTCCGCCCGGCATCATTGAAGAGCGGCGGACCACGTCGTTGTGGGCCCCGGATTGGGGTGCCGGCCAGCGGGGCAGCGGGGCAGCGGGGCAGGGACAATACGGCCGAGGATTTCGGAGCTCGGGAACATTCGGAGTGACTGCCCACCCACCCGTGGGCGGGTACCCGCCCCGCGGCCCCGCTGAGGACGAGCCCTCCCAGGAC
>JALYPB010000112.1 GCA_030856585.1 Gemmatimonadota bacterium
GTAGAGAGGCGGTCGGTCGGTCCTCTAACCTACCGCCGCTTCATCTACCGCCGCCTTATCTACCGTCCCTACTTCTCCAGCCCCGGAGGCACTCCGTCGGGGTAGCGCTCCTGGATGGCTGTCTGTATCCGCTGGATCCGGTTCTCCGGATTGGGATGGGTGCTGAAGAACTCCGGCGGCCTGCCGCCCTTCGAGCTCTCGGCCAGGATCTTCATCAGGGCGGTCATCGAAGTTGGGTCGTACCCGGCCTCGGACGTGAAGCGGACGCCCAACTTGTCCGACTCGAGCTCATCCTGCCGGCCGAACCGCATGCCGACCAGCTGGCCGATCATTGCTGCCACCGCCGCCGAGCCCCGGCTCGAAGGATTGTTCGGGTCGTAGGTCGCCAGCACCGCGGCACCGGTGAGACCCTGGGTTAGCTGCTGCTTGGCAATGTGCTCGGCTCCATGCCGGCCCACGACATGCCCGATCTCGTGACCCAGCACGCCTGCCACCTGGCCGTCGGTCTGGAGTCGCTTAAGCAGCCCCTCGGTGATGAAGACCTGCCCGCCGGGCAAGGCGAACGCGTTGATGGTTTCGGGATCGTCGAGGAGGTGGAACTGGAAGGTGTAGGGACTCTGAGCCGCGGCGGTGCGGGAAACCAGACGTTCGCCAATTCGGCTGACCCGTGCCTGTTGTTCTGTATCGGGGTCGAGGCCGCCGAACTGTTGGACCATCTCGGGAGCCGCCTGGAGCCCGAGCGCTACTTCCTGCTCCGGCGTGATGTCGCCGACGTGCTGCTTTTCCTGGGTGATCGGGTTGAAGGCGCTCTTACCGAAGTACCCCAGCACCGCGATCACTGCAACCACCAGGCCCATCACCAGTCTGCGAGTCACGGAGCCTCCCTTAAAGGACGCTCAAATACTCGCTACCACCGGCCTATTCTACGGTGATACCCCTCACGCAGTGCGGAACCCGCCTACCGCACCGGTCAGTCGCTCGGCCGCTTCGGCCAGGTGGCTGGCCGAGGCGGAGATCTCCTCCGTAGACGCGTTGAGCTCCTCGGCCGCCGCCGAGATCTGTTCCGCGGCCGCGGCGTACTCCTCGGTGCCGGCGGAGACCTCTTTCATCCGTCCGGCGATCCCTTCGATCAGGCCGCGGACCTCTCCCGCCGACGCGGAGATGCGCTGGGTCCACTCATCATTGGCCTCCGCATCCGCGGCTACGTTCCTGAGCCCCTCGGCCGCGGCATGGGCCGCTTCCCGCGCTGCAGTGCCACCTTTGCCCAGGCGCAGCAACCGCTCCCGGGCGGTCTGAACCTGGGCTACCACGCTCTGCACCGTGTCGCTGGTTGACGTGGCCGCGCGGGCTGCCTGCCCCGCGAGCTTCCGCACCTCTTCGGCAACCACACTGAATCCTTTTCCTTCTTCCCCCGCCCGGGCGGCCTCGATCGAGGCGTTGAGCGCCAGCATGTGGGTCTGCTTCGCGATCGCCTTGGCCTGGGTGATGAATTTCTCGATCTCCGCCGAGGCCGTTGCCAGGGCTTCGGCTTCGGTGGCACCCAGCTCGATCTCCTCGGCCAGGCGGGCGAGCTCGGCGGTGCTCTGATCCAGTCGCTCGCGGTGAGAGCGCGCCAGCCGAGCCAGCGCGGCATTCCGCTCCGCGGCCTGGAGCGCCCCGGCAGCCAGCTCCTGGGCGATATCCAGAATCTTGGCTGCATCCTCCGCCGCCGCCCGAACGATCAGCGCCTGGTGGTTGGCGCGCTCGGTCAGGTCGCCAGTGGTGCCGGCCACCTCCTGGGTGGAGGCGGTCATCTGCTGGGTCGAGGCGGCGATCTGCTGGGCCATGGTCGCGGAGTCGTGGGAATGCTGGCGGATGGTGCCAACCAGCTGCTGGAGCCGGGTCACCATGCCCACCATTGACGTCGAGAGCCGATCCAGGCCGGGTCGCCCCGCCCAGTCGGGCATGGTGAGGTCGCCATCGGACACTCTGACGGCCACTGCTGCCGCCTTGCCGGTTGGCTTCAGCACCTGGTCCAGCAGCAGGCGCACCAGCACCCGCTCGATGAGAACGCCGAGTCCGAATATGGCCAACGGTCCCCATATCACGGGGTTTGTCACCAGGGACTGGTCGTCCGGCTGGGGGCAGGCCACAAAGAGGATTGCCCCGACGGCCGCCGCCAACACGGCCGCGGCTCCGAGCCCTATCAGGTGCAGATTCAGAACGAACCGGTTGGCGGATGCCATCGACTCTCGAGTTCAGGGCGACTGCGGGTAGAGGGTCAGGACCCTGCAAC
>JALYPB010000151.1 GCA_030856585.1 Gemmatimonadota bacterium
CTCGTGTTCGGACTGGCCCTGCTGGACGTCTTTACCATGAATGCACCGGCCCGGCTCGCGGCCTGGGCGGGCCGCCTGGCAGGCGACTCCGTGGGGGGTGTCTTTGCTCTCGGCGCCACGTCGGGACTGGTTGCAGCGCCTTGCGGGGCGCCGGCCTTTGCCGCCGTCCTGACCTTTGTGAGCACGACGGGAAGCGCTCTGCTAGGCTTCCTCTACCTGTTCGTCTTCTCGATTGGTCTCACGGCGCTCCTGGTTGCTGTTGGCCTGTTCAGCGGCAGCCTCGCTGCTCTCCCACGGGCCGGGAAGTGGACCGTCTGGATCAAGCGAGCGGGTGGAGTGCTTCTGCTTGCAATGGCCGAGTACTACTTCGTCAGGATGGGAACCGTGCTATGAGAAGAATGCTGGTGGTGGGACTGCTCGTCGTCGCGGCGCACGGCGCTTCGCTGTTACAAGCCCAGGAGGCAGGCATACCCGTCGGAGTCAAGGCTCCGGTGGTCACCGTTCGCGACCTCGATGGCAAGGCCGTCGACCTGGGTCAGTATATTGGAAAGAAGCCGGTCTTTCTCGAGTTCTGGGCCACGTGGTGCGAGCTTTGCGAAGAGCTCCTGCCGCGAGTTCGCGCCGCCAAGGCCGCCTACGGAGACCAGGTCGAATTCTTTGGCGTGAATGTCACCGTCAACCAGTCACGCGATCGGGTGCGGCGCTACCTGGAAAAGAATCAGCCTCCATTCCGGACCCTCTACGATGAAGAGGGAACCAGCACGCGGGCTTACCAGGCGCCCGCCACTTCTTATGTGGTGATTGTGGACCGTTCAGGAAAGATCGCATATACGGGAAGTGGCGGAGCCCAGGACTTCGATGGAGTGCTTCGCCGCCTCACCCAGAACTGATTCTCCAACGGACAGGACCGATTCTTCATGCGAGTACACATACTCGGATTCACCCTCGGCGTCTTGATGTTCACCGGCGTTCCTTTGGCTTCAGCGCAGAAGGACACCGCGCAGAAGGTCACGGTGGTGCTCCTGGGCGGCCCCGATGTGGGCAAGCGCGCCCCTGACTTCTCCCTCCCGTGGGCCAACCGGGAGGGGGTGGGCCCGATCGAGTCGCCCTATCAACTGGCCAGCGATCGGGGCAGGACCGTCGTGGTTGCGTTCTATCCCCGGGATTTTACCAAGGGCTGCACTGCGGAGTTTCAGACGTTCGCCGAGCAGTATGACAGCCTCTTCGGGCCGGATGTGACGCTCGTCGGCATCAGCACGGACTCCGTCACTACTCACAGCCGCTTCGCCGCCAGTCTCAATCTGCCGTTTCGCCTGCTGAGCGACCCCGAGCAAAGGGTTTCGAAACAGTACGCCAGCAAGGACTCCGGAGGTTATAACCGCCGCACCGTGTACGTCATCGGGCCCGACGGACGGGTCAAGTACCGAAACATGAAGTTCAACGCGCTCGATCCACAGGCCTACTCCGAGCTGCGCACGGCAGTCAAGGCCGTTCGCGGCGGCTGACGCCGGTGCTTTCGAGATCGCCGAAGTCCCGGGTGATGCTGGGTCTGGCCCTGGCTACATGGGGCGCCGCCGCGCCCCTGGCGGCCCAGGCGCGCTCAGACGACCGGGGAGGACAGGTGTGGACCCTCGAGGACCTGAGCACCGGGCAGTGTGTGCGTTTTCTCCTCGATCCCGGCACAGTCCGGAGGGGCACCTATGATAAGGTGCGCCTCCTTCCGGCCGGCAAGGACGAGAGACTTCATCCCGCGCTTCGCAGCGTCATCGAGGGACAGTCCGACTTTGGCGCCTGGATTCCCTCGTCGCTATGTCTCTACTATGGCAACGCGCTGAGCCTCGGTGCGCGCCGGTTCGAGGGAAAGGACCCCCGGAAGCGGCAGATGATCGGTGTCTGGACCGCTGCCGCCCTGGAGCAGGGAAGCGGGACCCGGCGAGATATCCTGCTGGACTTCGTCGCCGCCGGACGCGGACTGTCGAGTGCCGCCGCCAACGCCAAGGTCAAACTCAGCGAGGCGCAGTCATCGGTGTCGAAGGTCCCCAATACCGGCAACGATCTATACCAGGTCAGAATCGGGAACACGCGGCTGACCTGGAATGGCAGGGCGGTGGGCGACAGCACCCGAATCGAGCAGCCGATCCAGGAGGCCTGGCTGGGGAAGGGCACCAGCGGTACGGTCTGGCGCATCCTGGCCACTTTCAAGCCGGAGTGGAGCCGACCGTTGGTGGGCATGCTCAGTGTTGAGGGGAAGGACGATCTGGCCAAGGCCATGAAGGCCTCTCCCATTCGTTTCGTCGGACCCGTTTATCGGGGCGGAGGAGGGGAGCTGCGCTTTTCCCGGCCCTGACGCTCACCTCACCTAACTTCTCAGGTCCAGCTTCACCGCTCACCTCTCCCTTCTCACTTCTCTTCCTCACTTCTTGGCTCTCGGTTCTCAGGTCTCGCCTCTCGCGCTCCATCGTCTCTCGACTCCCATCTCGGCGGTAACTTTTCCCGATTCTTTCCCAGCGCCAGCGGCGGTTTTCCACGCTGTTGGTGGGGAACTGTGCCGGCGCCAAATACCGCATGTCGAGGATGTTCATAATTCGACTGTCTGCATAATTACTTCGACACAAGCGACAGTGTCGTCTTCCGCATAGCGGCATTCTCATCTAGCCTGTAAATGTTGATGCGCCAAGCAACTGCCGGGATCACTTCAAGTCGGTTATGCCCGCAGGATAAAGCTTTTTATCATGTTTTAGCCCCAAATAAGATATGCACTTCCTGGGGTTTTCCACATGTGGAAAGCGGGCTCGTCAGCCTGCGTCCGGTCCATTTTCACCCAAAGATTCCACGCGGCAGCGCGTCGGGTAACTTCCGCCATGATTGAAGCGCAGATCCCGGGCAGCGGGCTGCTTACAGGGGCGGAGAACGGACTGATTCAGGGAGTCGTATCGATGGCGACGGTGAAGCCTGTCTGCGGGGACACCCGGCTCTCACCCATTGTTGGCGGCGAGGTGATGATGCGAGCGTGACCCGGTGCCATTAGACTCCTGCCATGTCCCGCAGCTCTATCCGCCGCACCAAAATCGTGGCCACTCTCGGTCCTGCCTGGGATCAGCCGGCGCGCATGACCGCCCTGCTGGACGCTGGGGTAGATGTGGTTCGCATCAACGCTTCCCATGGAACGTCCGAGATTCGCACCCGTTGGATCGGCCAGCTTCGAACTGTGCTGGCCTCCCGGCGCACCGCGGCCGCGATCCTGCTCGACCTGCAGGGTCCCCGTATCAGGGTAGGGAATCTCCCGGCACCGATCCGGCTCGAGCCGGGACAGCAGGTCGTGTTTGCGCCAGAGAGCGTGGCCCGGCCCGGCGAGATTCCCACCACCTACGACGACCTGTCCAAGGACGTGCGGGTGGGCGCCCGGATCCTCCTCGATGACGGGCTGCTCGCCCTGGAGGTCCGGGGCGTGCGCGATCAACGGGTCGAGGCGGTGGTCCACTACGGCGGCGAGCTCAAGGCCCACAAGGGGATGAATCTGCCGGGCATCGAGGTGAGCGCGCCGGCGTTGACCGAAAAGGACATCGAGGACGTCAAGCAGGCCGTAACGCTGGGAGTCGACTACATCGCGCTCTCCTTCGTTCGCAGGCCGGAGGACATGGAGCAGCTTCGGGCTCTGGTGCCACGGGGAATCAAGCTGGTGGCCAAGATCGAGAAGGACACAGCGCTCAAGAATCTGTGCGGAATTTTGGATGCGTCGGACGCCATTATGGTAGCCCGGGGCGATCTCGGGGTGGAGCTCCCGTTCGAAGAGGTTCCCTTGATCCAGAAGAAGATCATCCGGGAGGCGAGCCTGCACGGGAAGCCCGTGATCACCGCCACTCAGATGCTCGAGTCAATGGTCCACGCCCCCCGTCCCACCCGGGCGGAGACCTCGGACGTGGCCAATGCCATCCTCGACGGAACCGACGCCGTGATGCTCTCGGCCGAGACGGCGGTGGGCGACTATCCGCTCGAGGCGGTTCAGGCCATGGATCGGATCGCCCGGGAGATGGAGAGCCAGCGCCAGCCCCGTGGGGCAACGATCGACGTCGCTCTTGGCCGTCGCTCGGCGGGAGACGACACGCTCACCCATCCGCGGTCGGCACTGGCCGGCCCTATCAGGACCGAGGACGCCATCGCCGTCGCCGTCTGCGCGGCTGCGGAAATGCTATCGGCTCCGCTCATCGTCTGCTTCACCAGCAGCGGCTTTACCGCCCGGAAAGTGGCGACGTGCCGTCCCACTGTGCCGGTGTTCGCCTGCACCCCGGAGCCGGAGACCTTTCGCCAGCTCGCCCTCGTGTGGGGCGTTACACCCGCCCTCACCGAGCACTCGACCAACTACGATACCATGCTGACGATGGCCCGGCAGCAGATC
>JALYPB010000154.1 GCA_030856585.1 Gemmatimonadota bacterium
CACCGCCACGCCGATCCAGAGACCCAGCGCGAGAGTCGCGGCGAGGACGAGCACGGCCACGCCGATCAGCCTGAGATAGCGCCAGCCGTCGGCCGTCCCGGCCAGCAGTCCGATCACGAGGCCGGCCGAACCGAGCCCCACGAGAAGTGCGGCACCGAGGGACAGCGTGCCGGCGAGCCAGCGGCTGAAGACGATGCCGGCCCTGCGGATCGGGAGCGAAGCAGTGAACTCGAGCTCGTGGCAGTCGGCACCTGCCACGGCCCCGGTGATAAGCGCCAGGATCGGCACCACCCAGACGACGAGCTCCAGCAAGCTCACTGAGGTCCGGGCGAATCCCTGCACCGCCAGCACGCCCCCGGCGGACAGCCCGACGAGCGCCACGGCAACACTGGCGAGTGCGAACCCGGCGGCGAGGACTGGAGCGGTGCGGCCTCGGAGTGCGGCTCCCAGCTCGAAGCGGCAGAGCGATAGCGTATGACTCAAGCGGCGTCCTCCCGAAAGAGGGTGAGATGGCTCGCTGCCGAGTCCAGCCCCCGGCTGACCAGAATCCGATAGATCCGCTCGATAGGCGGCTCGGGCGGTGCCGCATCGCACACTACCCCCGCTGCCAGCGCCAGCTGGGCGAGACTGCCCTGCGCCACCACGCGCCCCTGCACCATGACCACGATCCGATCGGCTAACGCGGCAACGTCGTGAAGCTGGTGGGAGGCAAAGAGCACGGCAGTGCCGCGATCCCGTGCTTCGCAGATGGCACGGCGTACTTCCTCTGACCCCTCTGCATCCAGGCTGATGCCCGGCTCGTCCAGGAGGAGCGCCGTCACCGGTCCCAAGGTGGCCAGCGCGATCATCAGCCGCTGCCGCTGCCCGCCTGACAGCTCGCCGATCGTAGATCCTAGCCGGTCGCTCAGCCCCGCCGCGGTGAGTGACTGCACGGCCGTGGCGCGAGCTACCCCGCGAACCCTGGCGACCAACTCGACCAGATCGCGCAGGACGGTCGAGGCCGGCACACCAAGACGCTGCGAGAGGTAGCCGAGATGGCTGCGGGCGGCCACGGCATCGGTCACCACGTCATGTCCGGCGATGAGCGCGCGGCCCCCACTGGGACGGACGATCCCGGCCAGAGTCCGGAGCGTGGTGGACTTCCCCGCGCCGTTCGGCCCCACCAGTGAGACGACTTCGCCCCCAGCGACGTCGAGATTCAAGGGCTCGAGCGCCAGGCGCCCGCCGTATGACTTTCGCAGCTGCTCGAGACGTATCACGAGGTCCGTCCTTGTGGGTGATTCCTTCGCCGCCGCCAGACCGGCACTACCAGCAACCCGAGACCCGCCGCGAGGCTCCCCAGGGCGGCGGCATACTGAGTGCCGCCTCCGTCATCGGGCCGTGCCGGCGGCAGGGAAACCAAGGTGGCGACCTGGGGCGGCCGCGCCGCCGGGCAGGCATCCTCAGCCTGATCGACCTGGAATACCGGGAAAGTCCGTTCGGCCCAGTCGAGCGCGCGGGCGGCAGGGCTGCCGATGAACACCCGGAGTCCTTCTCGTGTTCGCGCCAATTCCGCCAGTGGCGAGCTCGCCGCAAACGGTTCGTCGAGCACAGCGTCGCCATCGAGATCGTAGCCCCCGACCATGGCCTTGCTCCAATAGTTGCCCCGCTTGCCGGCGCAGAAGATGTAGGCCCCCGGTGCAGCCCCGCCTGCCACATCGAAGGTGTTGCCGATGATGGCATTGCCGGTGACCTCCGTCTGCTCGCTGTTGCTGAAGAGCTGAAGGCCGAGCCAGTTCTCCGCCACGAGATTACCGGTGTAACGCCCCCGGATCACGTTGTCGAAAAAGGTGCCTACTCCGTTGCCTACGAACAGATTCCCCTGAACGATCGGCTCGGTTGCGGTCTGCAGCACCAGGCCGAAGGAACGGCTGCCCGCGTTCCATGCGAAGACGTTGTCCCGGATGGAGAGGCCGTTTGAGTTCATGACCACGGCGCCGGCGGCGCTATGGTGAAAGACATTTCGCTCGAACTGGTTCTGGTGGCTGAACATGTAGTGCAGCCCGAAGCGCACCTGGCTCACCTGATTGCCGGTAACTTGTGCGCTGTCGCTGTACTCGAAGTAGATGCCGTCCCGCATCCACGCGATGCGGCTATCGGCGATCGTTACCTTGCGCGAGGCATGCAGGTGGATCCCGTTGCCCGTCTGGCTCTCCGGCAGCCCCCGCGGCCCCTCGATGTCTATCCGGCGGATCGTGACGCTACCGGCGTTCCGCAGGTACACGCCGAACAGGACGTCCCTGATCTCGAGATCCTCCAGCGTGACCGAATCGGCCCGGACCATGACGCCCGCGTCGTCGTGATCGAGATCTCGGCCGCTGTGCTCGATCCTGAGTCCCCGCAGCGTGGTCCCCGGAGCGGTGATCTCCACCACGCTGCCCTGGCCGCTCCCCCGGATCACCGCACCCGGCTCGCCGAGAACCACTGTCGGGCGGGAGATCACCAGCGGACCCGGATGCACGCCACGCGCCAGCCTGAGTGTATCCGGCGGTCCGACCAGCAGGAGCGTCAGGAGGGAGATCATGCGGCGGCCACGCAGTTGACCGGCACCGCCGCGGGTGCCTTTCGCCGGGCTTCGATCACGAGCAGGACGCCGAGCACGATCGCGTAGGCGCTAAGCAGGTAGGTCCCGAACCCGGGATAACTGTACACGTCGAAGTTGGCGATGTGCTGGTGGCCGAATACCGGGGGTGTGAACGGCGGCACCTTGAACGCGGCCTCGGGGCTGAGCTGATGCCCGAAGGTGTACATCCGGTAGTAGAACGCACCCAGGGAGAACAGGCCGAAATAGATGAAGAGCACCAGCAGATCCACCAACTGGTGCACCCGGGCGAAGACTGCGGTCCGGAGACCGAGCAAGAAGAAGAGGCCCAGCGCGAAGGGGATGAA
>JALYPB010000169.1 GCA_030856585.1 Gemmatimonadota bacterium
GCACTGGTGAGCCCGGGTTTTCAACGCGAGTTGCCGGCCGCAGTGGCAGCACTGGCCGAGCTGAGCGGCATGCTCACCGAGACGGACATGAGGCGACTCAACCGGCGGATCGAAGTTGATGGAATTCCTGTTCCCCGGGTGGCCGCAGCAGCGCTACTGAGTCTGGGTCTGACCGGTGCGGTACCCGCCGGGTCCCGACCGGCCCCGGAGATCGCAGGCGCCGGAGTACTCCCCTATCTCTGGAGTCAGCGCGGCACGATCATGAGCCTGACGCTCCGGCACCTTCTGCTGGTGGGTGTGTCACTCGCCGCGGCCATTGCGGTGGCGCTGCCGCTGGGACTTGCCCTGGAGCGGAGCCGCAGGGCGGCGGAAACAGTGATCCGGGCAATAGGCTTGCTGCAAACTCTGCCTAGTATCGCCCTCCTGGCGTTTATGATTCCGCTGCTTGGGATCGGCGTTATTCCCGCACTGGTGGCGCTCTTCCTCTATTCTCTCTATCCGATCCTGCGCAACACCTATACCGGAGTGAGAGACGCGGCGCCGGACGCAGTCGGCGCGGCCTGGGCCCTCGGCATGACGCCGGGCCAGGTCCTGCGTTACGTTCGGCTGCCGCTGGCGGCTCCGGTCATCATGGCGGGGATTCGCACCGCCGCCGTGATCAACGTCGGTACGGCAACGCTCGCGGCGTTCATCGGAGCGGGCGGGCTGGGAGATCCTATTGCCGCGGGCCTGGCGCTATCAGATACGCGGATGATCCTGTCCGGGGCGCTGCCCGCCGCTCTCCTGGCGTTGGTGGTGGACGCGATACTTGGTGCCTCCGAGCGCATCGTGGCGCCAGAGAGATAGTTCTTCTCTTACTCGGGTGCGTGACCTGTGCGACTTCATCCCTTTGACGCCATCTGCCCCAAGTCCGACCTGGCGTCTCGGGTGGCTGCAGTCCCCTATGACGTGGTGAACCGGGAGGAGGCGTGTGAGCTGGCGCGCGGGAATCCGCACAGCTTCCTCCACGTGGGCCGTGCGGACATCGATCTTCCTCCGGAAGTCGATCCCCATGATCCGCGAATCTATCGCACGGCGCGAGACGCATTCGACCGCTTCGTTGCTCAGGGCGTGCTGGTGCGGGAAGGGGCTCGCGCGCTGTACCTGTACCGCCAGGTCATGGGCAGCAGGGTCCAGACCGGCCTGGTCGGTTGCGTGCACATCGACGACTACGAGCAGGATGTTATCCGCAAGCACGAGAAGACTCGGCAGGATAAGGAGGACGACCGGACGCGGCACGTGCTCACGCTGGAGGCTCACGCAGAGCCGGTGTTCCTCACCTATCGGGGACATCCCCGGATCGAACGGTTATCGGAAGAGATTGTGGCTACTCCGCCGGTGCACGATTTCACGGCGTCCGACGGGGTCCGGCACACCGTGTGGCGGATCGGCAACCCAACCCCGTGGCTGGAGGCCTTTAAAGAGGTGCCGCACGCCTACGTGGCGGATGGCCACCATCGCTCTGCAAGCGCCTGGCGGGCGGGGAGGGAGAGGAGGGCCGCCAACCCCGGCCATCGCGGCGATGAGGAGTACAACTGGTTTCTCGCGGTGCTGTTTCCCGCCGAGCAGCTTACCATCATGCCCTACAATCGGGTGGTGCGGGATCTGGGAGGTAAGTCACCCGTCGAGGTGATCCAGGCGCTGCGCAAGGTGGGTCGGGTTGCCCCGACCGACGATCCAGTCCCACCCCGGCCGGGAACGTTCTGCGTGTATCTCGCGAAGACCTGGTACCGGGTTGACCTCCCCGAGGAGCGTATCGACCGCGGCAATCCGATCGCATCTCTGGACGTCTCGCTCCTCCAGGATCAGGTGCTGGGGCCCATCCTCGGGGTGGGCGATCCCCGCACCGATAAGCGGATCGATTTTGTGGGTGGAATCCGGGGCACCGCGGAGCTGGAGCGCCGGGTAGATTCGGGCGAGATGGCCATCGGGTTTTCGTTGTATCCGACCACGGTGGACCAGCTGATGGCGGTCTCGGATGCGGGCGCTATCATGCCACCCAAGAGCACATGGTTCGAGCCCAAGCTGCGGAGCGGCCTGTTTGTGCATACGTTTTGAGTGGTCGAGGTGAAGAAGTCGAAGTGGGGACGTCGAAATGAAGACGTCAAGTGAATACATCAGTGCGGGCAGCCCATAGACGTCGGTATTTTGACGTTCCTTCTTGGACGCCTTATTTAGACGTTGTTGTGTCATCCGGAGACTGAATGAAGGTCCTGGTCGCAGACAAATTCGAGAAGGTCGGCATCGACGGGCTCAAGGACCTCGGGTGCACCGTTGTCTACGAGGCGGAGGTAAAGGCTGAGGCCCTTCCGGCGCTCGTTCAGCAGATCGACCCACACGTGCTGATCGTCCGCAGCAAGAAGGTGAATGCGGATGCGCTTCGGGCCGGCACCGCGTTGACTCTGGTCATCCGTGCCGGCGCCGGGATCGACACCATCGATGTAAAGGCGGCCTCGGAGCTCGGTGTCTTCGTGTCCAACTGCCCTGGCAAGAACTCGATTGCCGTCGCCGAGCTGGTGATGGGCCTCCTGCTCGCCTGCGACCGGCGCATTCCCGACCAGGTGGCGGATCTGCGTCAGGGCAAGTGGGACAAGGCCGCCTATTCGAAGGGTCGCGGGCTGTACGGCCGGACGCTCGGCATCGTGGGACTGGGTCAAATCGGGCGGGAGGTCGCGGTGCGAGCTCGCGCCTTCGGCATGCGAGTCGTCGCCTGGTCGCGAAGCTTGACCCACGAGGAAGCGGATCGTCTCGGGATCGCCTATGCCCAGACGCCGCTCGATGTCGCGCGGGACGCGGACGCCGTGACCATCAACGTCTCAGCCAATGCCGAGACCAAAAATCTGGTGAATGCGGAGTTTCTGGCGCTGATGAAGCCGGGAGCCTACCTCCTGAACACCTCCCGCGGCTCGGTAGTGGACGAAGCGGCGCTCCAGGCCGCCATCCGGGATCGAGGGCTCCGTGCCGGGCTCGACGTCTTCCAGAACGAGCCGGCGGGGGGCACGGGAGAAATTTCCAATCCGGTGGTCCAGAGCCCGGGGGTGTATGGAACCCACCACGTCGGCGCCTCGACCGAACAGGCCCAGGTGGCTATTGCGCACGAAGTGCTCCGCATCGTGCAGTCGTTTCAGGCCACAGGCGAGGTTCCCAACGTGGTGAATCGGCTGGCCAAGAGCTCGGCCACCCACGTGCTCACCATCAGGCATCGAAACCGTCCCGGCGTGCTGGCACACGTCTTCGGGGTTCTGGCAGGAGCCTCAATCAACGTGGAAGAGGTTGAGAACATCATCTATCACGGGGCGCAGGCCACCCTGGCACGGATCCATCTGGACGCCGAGCCCGAACGGGCAGCGCTCAATCGGATTAAAGAAGGCAATAGTGACATCATCAGTGCCGAGCTCAGCGCCATCGATGGCCGCGCGCCCAGCGAATAGTCGGGAGTCAGGAGTCGGGAGTCGGGCTCTCCACAGCCGGCATCCCAAGGTATCTTTGACTCGACAGCTTGGGGTCCTGACTCCTGACTCCTGACTCCTGACTCCCGACTCCCGACTCCCGACTCCCGACTCCTGACTCCTGACTCCCGACTCTACTATGCCCGACCGAATTCACAACTTCAGCGCCGGCCCCGCCGTTCTCCCCGAGCCTGTCCTCCGCAAAGCGCAGGAGGCCATCTGGAACGTGGCCGGCAGTGGCATCGGGATCATGGAGCACAGCCACCGCGGGAAGGTGTTCGACCGGATCATCAACGAAGCGGAGCAGGCCTGCCGCGATCTGGCGGGGATTCCGGATAACTACCGGGTGCTGTTTCTCCAGGGTGGCGCCTCGCTCCAGTTTTCGATGATCCCGATGAATCTGTTGCCGGCCGACCGGACCGCCGATTACCTGCTGACCGGGGTGTGGTCGCAGAAGGCAGTCAAAGAGGCGAAGCAGGTCGGCAAGGTCCACATCGCGGCCACCAGTGAGGCCACCAACTTCGACCGGATCCCCAAACCGGACGAGATCCGCTACTCGTCCGACCCGGCGTATGTCCATTTCACCACCAACAACACGATTTACGGCACCCAATGGGTCAGCGAGCCTTCCGGGCCCGCGGGCGCTCCCCTGATAGCGGATACCTCAAGCGACATGTACAGCCGTCCGATCGACGTCCGGAAATACGGGCTGATCTACGCCGGAGCTCAGAAGAACCTGGGGCCGTCTGGTGTCGTGCTGGTAATCATGCGAGACGATCTCATCGAGCGCGGACCCAAGACCTTGCCCACGATGCTCCAATACCGGACTCATGCGGCGGAGAAGTCGCTCTACAATACCGCACCTACGTTCGGGATCTTCGTGATGGGCGAAGTCTTCAAGTGGATTCAGTCCCAGGGTGGGCTCGCGGCGATGGCCCAGCACAACGAGGCCAAGGCTCGAACGCTCTACAATTATCTGGACGCCAGCGACTTCTTTCGGGCCACTGCCCAGGCGGACAGCCGCTCGAGAATGAACATCTGCTTCCGGGCACCAACCGAGGAGTTGGAAGAGAAATTCGTGAAGGAAGCGGCCAAGCGCGGTCTGGATGGACTCAAAGGCCACCGGTCGGCTGGCGGGATGCGCGCCAGCATCTACAACGCGTGTCCCACGGCATCGGTCGAAGCGTTGGTGACGTTCATGAAGGAGTTCGAGCGGGCTAATCGCGCCGCCGCCACCAGGAGCTGACCCGCCGTGTTACAGCTTGCCGCCGCCATCCTGCTCCTGGCTGTCCCCCCAGCCCAGCGTGCCGATTCTGTGGTGGCGTTCGTGGACGTCACCGTCATCCCGATGGATCGGGAGCGGACTCTCCTGCGGCAGACGGTGGTTGTTCGCGGCGGGCGGATCGTGGCGATGGGTCGCAGCGACCGGGTCAAGGTGCCTGCCGGCGGAGTAAGAGTGGCGGGGCGCGGCAAATTCCTGATTCCCGGCCTGGCGGAGATGCACGCGCACATTCCGGGCGGCGACACGCAGGACAGTGTCGTCGAGCGCACGCTGTTCCTCTACGTGTCCGGCGGAATAACCACGATCCGCGGCATGCTGGGACATCCGCGCCATCTGGATCTTCGCGCTCGGGCAGCCCGAAACCAGCTGCTCAGCCCCACGATCTACACTTCAGGGCCTTCCCTCAACGGGAACAGCGTGTCGACCCCGGGCGCGGCAGCCCGAATCGTTGCGGAGCAAAAGGCCGCGGGGTACGACTTCCTCAAGATCCATCCGGGCCTGGGCGCCGAGGTGTTCGACACGCTGGCCGCCACCGCCCAGAGGTTCGGCATCCGGTTCGCCGGCCACGTACCACTCGAGGTCGGTCTCGCGCGGGCTCTGGAGACCGGCTATGCCACCATCGATCACCTCGATGGCTACGTCGAGGCAATGGTGCGTGACGGGTCGCCGGTCACGGCGGCCGAGTCGCAATTCTTCGGGATCAACCTCGGCGAGCACCTGGATGAGTCGAGACTGCCGGCATTGGTGGAGGCTACCCGCGACGCGGGGGTGTGGAACGTCCCCACTCAGGTACTGATGGAAAACCTGATGCCGGGAGTCACCGTTCAGGCGCTTGGGCAGCGGCCCGAGATGCGGTATGTCCCGGCCGGCACCCTGTCCAAGTGGGCCGAAACCAAAAATTCTTTTCTGAAGGAAGCCGGGGCTTCGGAGCAATCGGCCCGGCGGGTGATGCAGGTCCGGCGCAATCTGATCAAGGCGCTGCAAGCGAGCAGAACGGGACTTCTGCTCGGGTCGGACGCGCCCCAGATCTACAACGTTCCCGGCTTCTCGATCCACCGTGAGCTTCAGTCGCTCGTGGCCGCCGGACTGACTCCGTATCAGGCCCTGGAGACCGGCACCCGGAACGTCGCGACGTTTTTTGGCTCGCTACCCACCTCGGGGACCATCGCCGTTGGTAAACGCGCCGACCTGGTCCTTCTCGACGGCAATCCCCTGACCGATGTAAGCAACACGACTCGGCGGGCAGGGGTCATGCTTCGCGGCAGGTGGTTAGCGAAGGCGGAGATCGAGACCCGGCTGGCGGCGATCGCCAAGTCGGTGGGAAACTGACTATGCCCCGTTGATCGCCCGGATCAGCTCGTCGTTGGTGGGGTAGCGTTTCAGGTCGGTGAGCAGGTCATTCATGGCGTTGATCGGAGTCATTCCGGCGATTCGCTGGCGCAGCGCTCTGGAGGCGCTCAGTGCCGGATCCGAGAGAAGCAGCTCCTCACGCCGGGTGGCGCTCGCCACCAGATCGATTGCCGGATAGATCCGCCGTTCCGCCAGCTCCCGGCTGAGTACCAGCTCGCTATTCCCTGTTCCTTTGAACTCCTCGAAAATCACCTGATCCATCTTGCTGCCGGTATCCACCAGGGCGGTAGCGATGATGGTGAGCGAGCCGCCGCTCTGCGACGGGTCGATCCGACGAGCGCTGCCGAGGAACCGTTTCGGCTTCTCCAGGGACTGCGCATCCAGGCCGCCTGAGAGGGTGCGGCCGGTGCCCTTTTCGACCGTATTGTAAGCTCGGGCCAGGCGGGTGAGGGAATCGACGATCAACACGACATCATCGCCCATCTCGACCCGCCGACGGGCCCGCTCGAGCGTCAGCTCGGCCACCGCCACATGGCGCTGGGCCGGGTTATCGAAGCTCGAGGCAATGACTTCGCCCACCCCGGCTGCCTCCATCTCGAAGACTTCCTCCGGGCGTTCGTCCACCAGCAGGATGAACAGGTCGGCACCGGGGTAGTTGACGCTCACGCCCTGGGCGATGGATTGCAGCACCATCGTCTTGCCGGCCTTGGCTGAGGCGACGATCAGCGCCCTTTGTCCCTTGCCCATGGGGCAGAGCAGATCGATGACCCGGTTGGTATAGTCGGATTGGCCGCCGGGTTTTCCCGTGGCTTCGAGGCGCAGTTGTTCGTTGGGGTGCACCGCACCCAGGCTGCTGAACTCAGGGCGCTCCCGCAGAACCTCGGGTGACTTTCCCTGGACCGCGGTGATCGTTTCCAGCGAGGCACTTTTCCCCTTGGATGCCGCCCGTACCGAGCCGGCGATCTCGTCACCGGTTCGGAGTCCGAACTGGCGGATGAGTCGCTCTCCGACGTGGACATCGCCATGGGAGGGCAGATAGCTGGCTTCGCGCCGGCGGAGAAAGCCGCTCCCCCGGCCAGCGACCTCGAGAACGCCAAGCATCAGGTGGTGGCCGTGGCGACGGAGCGTTTGATGCGGTGCAGGATAGCGGTGAGTCCCTGGGTTCGGGTCATACCAAGTGTTTCACTGAGGCCGAGCTGGTCGAGCAGGTCGTTTGGAATTCTGGCGACAGCCTCCGGAGGCTGCCCATCGAGGCTTCGGGCCAGCAGGGAAATGAATCCTCGCACCGTGGGGGATTCCCGGGGCACATCGGCGTGGATGTGCACTCCGCCGCCGTCTACTTCGACCCAAAGGAAAACCGGGGTCTGGCACTCGTGCACCCGGTTGTGTCCCAGCTGTTTCTCGGCTTCGAATCGTTCCGGGAGCGGCGGCAGCTTCTTCGAGTAATCCAGCAGGGTCTCGAGCCGGGTGGTGCGGTCCGCCGCCTGAAAGCGCGGGATCAGGGTTTCCAGGGTCGGCATGGCTCGGGCGCTCAGCTTCGGGTCAGGTAGAAGGTGGCACAACGGGGGTCCGGAGGCCATCCCCCGCGGAATGTGACGGAACTTACCTCCCCCGCAGGACGTTTCACCCATTGTATACGCTCAGGCTGGAACCTCGCGGAGCCGCCAAATCCGCCATATCATAGCAATGGACCCCTGCCGGCAGTAGTCGGCACGGCAGCGCGGAGATTCGATGTCGACGATCGCAATCCAAAGCCGGGTAGATCCCCGCATCCTAGCCGGGCGGCTGTTCGAGGCCAGAGAGAGGACCCTCTTGCTGACCAGCCCGCTGACGGACGAAGAACTGCACCTCCAGCACGATCCCCTGATGAGCCCTATCCTCTGGGATCTCGGGCACATAGCCCACTTCGAGGAGCTGTGGCTCACCCGCAACCTCGATGGGCCCGTCGAGTTCGTCGAAATGCCGGGACTGTTCAACCCGTTCGAACATCCCCGCAGCGAGCGAGGCGCCCTGCGCCTGCCGGGGATGGCCGAATGCGGGGAGATAATGGACGAGATCCGGGGCCGGGTACTTGGCCGGCTGGCGGTGAACGACTTCGACTCAGCCAATCCGCTGCTGCGCGACGGCTACGTCTACAACATGGTCCTGCAGCACGAGTACCAGCACAACGAGACCATGCTCCAGACGCTTCAACTGAAACGCGGGCGACCCTATTCGCCGGCGCTGCGCTTCGATGTGCCGGCAGGTCCGGGATCCGACGTGGAGGCCAGCCGCAGGACCATGCTCCGGTTCTCCGGGGGAGAGGTCGAGATCGGCACCGACGATCGATCGGCCGCTTATGACAACGAGCGCGGCCGTCACCTGGTGGAGCTGGCTCCGTTCTCGATCGATCAAAACCCGGTGACCAACGGCGACTTCGTGACCTTTATCGCAGCCGGTGGCTACTCTACCCGGGAATTCTGGTCGGATGCCGGCTGGAAATGGGTCACCGAATCGGGAGCGCAGGCTCCCATGTACTGGACCTGGGTAGACGAAGGCTGGACAACCCGATCGATGGATCAGACCGCTCCGGTGCAGCCGTCGCACCCGGTCTGCCACGTGTCGTATTACGAAGCGGAGGCGTTTGCCCGCTTTGCCGGAAAGCGGCTCCCGACTGAGCTCGAGTGGGAAGCAGCCGCCTCTTGGGACCCCTCCTCCGGTACCAAACGGACTTATCCATGGGGCGAGCAGCCGCCATCCAAGGACCTGGCTAACGTGGATCAGCTGTCCTTCGGAACCAGGGCGGTAGGCAGCTATCCCCGGAACGTCTCGGCGCTGGGGTGCTACGGCATGATCGGCGACGTCTGGGAATGGACGGCCAGCGACCTTGGCCCCTACCCGGGCTTCCAGGCCTTTCCCTACCGCGAGTATTCGGAGGCCTTCTTCGGGCCGGAGTACAAGGTGCTCCGGGGCGGTTCCTGGGCTACCCGCCCAGGCTCTGTCCGCAACACGTTCCGGAACTGGGA
>JALYPB010000195.1 GCA_030856585.1 Gemmatimonadota bacterium
ACGCCTGCCAGCGTCTCGAATCTGACCCCAGGCGGTCGTTGGGCGTTGGCTATTGGAAGCGAGAATACCGGGTCGGCCAGGATCTTCGGCACCGAATCCTGGGGTCGGCTCAGAGTGACGGAGATTCGCTTGTCGTCCAGGGCAACCGCCGACTGGAGGGACATCGAGCTCTCGATCGCCTTCCGTTCGCTCCACTGGGCCACGACGTCGTGCGCAGTGAGGGGGGAGTCGTGGTAGACCCGAACGCCGTCCTTCAATGTCAGGGTCCAGACCCGGCCGGCTGAATCCTTGTGCCAGGACTTCGCGAGACCGGGCAGGGCAGTGCCCCGGCAGTCGAGTCGCAGTGGAGTGTCGAAGGTCATTCGATAGAGAAGCAGCTCGCTCTCGTTGGCAGGCGCCAGGAAATGATCCCGACGCACGGAATCCAACAGCGCCACTGTCAACGTATCAAGCTGGCTGGCGGAGTCCGCGACCAGACGACATGGGTCGTGATGGTCGGGAGCGACGGAAGACTGGGTGGGCTTTGGGGTGCAGCCTACCACCAGCAGAGAGATCGCGAGAGTGCCGCCTGCCGCGGCCGCCTTTAGGGCTCCGCGACCACGAATGGGCTGCCCCCGAGTCTGGCCTTGAGGTCAGGCAGTACGGCTGCCGCCTCGGGCCGGGTCGGGTAGTCTCCAACCCGGACCTTGAAGAGCCCTCCCTCCTCCACCGTTACCACCGCCAGGCCCTGCGCCTTGAGCCTGGCGGCCATCTTCTCGGCCGTAGCAGCTGAGCGTACAGCCGTGATCTGAATCCGATAGCGTCCGGTAGTGCGCGCCGGCGGACCGGCCACGGGGGTCGGGTCGGCGCGAGGCGGCGCCGGCGTCGTGGGCTGGGGTTGAGTCGGGGGCGGCGTGGTAGAGGGCGGCGGCACCGCAGCCGACGGCGCTGGAGGCTCGGCCTGATTCGGTGGAAGAGCCCCGGTGTCGGTTCCGCCGCTTGCCGAACCGGGTTGAGAGTCCGCCGCCGGCCGAGCCGCGACCGTTCGCACTCCCGCGCAGCGCTGGTCGAGATAGCCGAGCTGGTTCTGCAGCTCCACGTTGCTGCTGGAGGCGCCGAGCCCGTCCGCTATCCAGCGGCACGCCATCTCCGGTTTCTTCTGATCGAAGTAGGTGCGGGCCGCCCAGTAGGACGCCTGGGGCAGAAGGATGCTTCCGGGGTAGTCCAGACGGATGCGCTCGAGGTTATGGGCAGCCCCAGGGAGATTGCCACTGGCGTAGTCGAGCTGCACCAGGCGCAGGAGCGCGTCGTCGGCCCAGCTGGAGGACGAGTATTCCACCGCCACCCGCTGGAGGGTGCGCCGCATCTCGTTAGCGTCGCTCGCTATCATCGCCTGGGTGTAAATGATCTGAGGGTAAAGCGTGTCGGTGGGCGACGTGGCCGCCAGCAGGCGACGCACCTGGCTTCGAGCGGACTCTCCTCCACCCTCCTGGGCCTGGCGTATGGCCTCCACAAGACGGGAGTCGGTTTGTGCGGCTGCTGGGAAGGCGCACAGGATGAAGAGGACGGATAATACCGCGCCCGCCAGACCCCGCTTCCTGTCAGGGTTGGCCCCGCTCATCCTTCCGCCCTTTCCGTCATCTCTGTCGTCTCCGCCTTGTATCGTTATTTGTAGCACCAGGTCGGTCAGCAGTCCCTGCGCATCGGATATCGTCGTGTTCTTGAGCGCTATATCCGTATCCCTGGCTGCTCGAAGTGCGGCGCGGATCCGCCGGGCCGGCCATCTAGGAGCCAGGTTGCTCCATCGGCTGGCTTCCTCCTTGTAGCCTAGCAGTCCGAAGGGGCGGGCGCTGAGCAGGCTCTTGAGAACTGCCGCTTCCAGGCTTCGTCCGCGCAGGCCGCGGTCGTAGTGCGCCCGCGTGATACCGAGGCCCACCAGCGCGGTGCCGAGCGTCGTCACGAGCTTGACACCGGAGACGCCTGGCTGAGCCAGAATCGAGGGCAGCAGGGTGGCCGCGCGGCCAGCCTGACTATCCAGCACGGCCTCGCGCCAATCCCACAGCGTCTCTCCATGCCGAATGCCTACCAGGTTGCCCACCCGCTCAGCGGTGAGGGGCTCCCCGGCCGGCAGCGAGGCAAGCTTGGCGAGCTCCGAGGTAAGGGCGCTCAGGTCTGACCCGACCGAACGCATCAGGTGTTCCGCGGCATCCGGCTCCAGGATTACACCGAGCTTGGAGGCCTGATTCGTCAGCCACTTGCGGGCTCGCTCGGGTGGAAGCGGATCGAACCGTACGGTATACACGCTGGCTGCCAGCTCCCTGTCCTCGGCCTCCTCGGCTGAGCCCTGGACCATGATTACGACGGTCTCGGGGCTGGGCCGCTGGAGATACTTGATGAATTCCGCGCGTCCCTTGGTCTTTCGCTTCCAGCCTTCGATGTCGCGCAACAGGACAATGCGCCGTTCAGCCAGCATGGGAAGGGTGTTGCAGAGGGCGTAGACCTCTTCCGCGTCCAACTGGGCCGCCGACCGCTGGTCGAAGTTGAAATCGCGAAGCGTCGGGTCGACTGCCTGCTCGATGATGGCCTTGACTGCCTCGTCCTTGAGGACGTCCTCAGGGCCGTAGAGGTAATAAACGGACGCCAGCTCGCCCTTGCTGAGTGAGCGAGACAAGTTGTCCATCGAATGTGCGGGCATAGGGGAATTCTACTGCGGGCCAAGGCCTTTAGCTATTAGCCTTTAGCTATTAGCTGAGGCTAGAGGTCTCAGTAGCTCGCCTTCCTTCGGAAGCTCTCCACGAACAACAGCCCAACCAGGGTCTTGGAGTCCTTGATCTCGCCGTTCCGAATCATGGTCATGACCTCTGACCATTTCCGGGTCTGCACCTCCATGAACTCGTCCGCCTCGCGGCGATGCTTCCCGGGCTTCAAGCCGGTTGCCAGGAATATGTGTATGCGCTCATCGGTGAAGCCGGGTGTGGTAAAGATCGTGGTGAGCCGGGAGAGCCCGTCGGCACTCATACCCGTCTCTTCCTCGAGCTCACGGTGTGCGCAGGTAGACGGCGTCTCACCGGGGTCGAGCCGCCCGGCGGGAATTTCCCAGATGAAGTCGTCAGCGGCGTGGCGGAACTGGCGAATGAGGAGGACCCGAGGATCGGGACTGCGGGGTTCGTCCAGCAACGGAACTACGGCCGAAGCACCAGGATGCCGCACCATCTCGAGCTGGCCCGTGGATCCGTCGGGAAAGCGCACCGTGTCCAGGTCGAGGCTCACAACCTTGCCGGTGTATTTGCGTTCCGTAGAAACGAGCGTCATAGGGATCGCGAGTGAGAAGTGAGAGGGGAGATAGCGGCCCGAACCCATGCGACCGGGATCTTGAACCCCTCGGCGAAGAGGTAGCGAAGCTCCAGTACCGGATTGTCCGATATCGGACTGTCCTCGGTTGGCGAGGTGTAGGCCTCCAGGTTGGTACGCTGTGCCTCCAGCCGCAGGCGAAACATGTGGAAGGGATCGCTTACCAGCATTACCCGATGCAGCCGCCTCTGTTCCAGCCACTCGGCCACAGCCGTCATCGAGGCCTGGGTCGATCGCCCCTGAGCCTGCACCACCACGGCCCTGGAGGGGACGCCGTGCGTGACCAGGAACTGCCGACCGACCGTGGCCTCGCTCGTGGTGTCTCCCCTCCCCATCCCTCCAGTGACGATGATCCTGGGAGCGTGCCCCTCCCGATACAGATGCAGGGCGTGGTTCAGGCGCGCCCGGAGTACCGGTGATGGCCTCCCGTTGTACTGGGCCGCGCCAAGCACGACGATGGCATCGACCGGGCGTCGCTGATCCTGTTGGCTCACCACGAGCACCATGACCAGGGCCACCGTGTACACCGTTGCGGCGGTGAGGAGCATCAGGGCAACAGCCCGACGGAAGGAAGGGAGAGCGGAACGTCGCTCCGCCCTCACAACTCGAAGCTCTCCCCGTGCTTCGGGATGTGGACTTCCTGCACTCCTTCCTCACCCAGCATGGTCGCCATGGCTTCCAGGGCTCCGGGCTCGCCGTGCACCACGAAGGCCCGGCGCACCGGCCCGCCGAGCCGTCGCACCCAGGCGCGCAGCTCATCGCGGTCGGCGTGGGCCGAGTAACTGCCGAGCGTCTCTACTTCGGCGCGGCGCTCGTACTGCTGGCCCAGGATACTGACGACCTCATCACCCCGCTGGAGCCTCCTGCCCAGGGTGTGCTCCGCCTGGAAGCCGACGAACAGGATCAGGTTACGATGGTCTCCTATGCCGTGGGCCAGGTGGTGGAGGATCCGTCCCGACTCGACCATGCCGGACGCCGCGATGATCACCGCCGGGCCGTGGTGCGCGTCGATCTCCCTCGATTCGGAGACCTCTCTCACATAGCGCAGCAACGGGAAGTCGAACAGCTCATTGGTGGTCTCGATCAGCCGCTCCCGCCGATCGAATACCTCGGGGTGCAGCCGGAATACTGTGGTGACATCCACCGCCAGCGGACTGTCGACGTAGATCGGGACCTCCGGGATCTGACCGGCCCGATACAGTCGGTGCAGGCTGTACACCAGTTCCTGGACCCGTCCCACGGCAAAGGCGGGGATAAACACCTTGCCGCCTCTGGCCGCAACCCGGCGCACCGTTTCGCCCAGGCGGGCTTCACCCGAAGCGAACGACTCGTGCTGCCGATCGGCGTAGGTGGCCTCAATGATCAGGGTGTCGACGGGGCCCGACGGCGGCTCGGGGTCACGGACGATGGGAAGCCCGCTACGCCCGATATCGCCGGAGAACACCAGCCGCTGGTTCCCGCCCTCGGTGATTCGAAGATCGATGGCGGCGGAGCCCAGGATGTGGCCGGCCTCGAGGAACTCCAGCGCCATATGCTTTCGGAGATAGAAGACCCGGTGATACGGCACGCCGACAATGAGATCCTGCACCGCGATGGCATCGCGCAGCGAATACAGCGGCTCGGTCTCGGGCAGGGCCTTCCCCCGGCGCTGGAGAAACTCGTGGTCCTTCTCCTGGATGTGCCCCGCGTCTGCCAGCATCACCGCGCTCAGGTCCCGGGTGGCAGGCGTGCTGTAT
>JALYPB010000237.1 GCA_030856585.1 Gemmatimonadota bacterium
GCGTAGTACGGACCCTCGGTGTTGAACGCGATCACTCGGCCGAACCCACGCAGCTTCCGGCCGGCCACCTCCACCGAGTCGCCCGTCGGGGTAATGCGCCGCAGCGGCACCGCGCCCTCATCCGAGAAATCCCGGAGGTCGAGCAGCTTCGGAGTGCCGGTGGAAGTCTGGCTGAGGCCGGGGATGCCGGGATCTATGCCGGTATCGAGGATGCCGATGAGCACGCCGCGGCCGTCGAAGGTCGGATGACTCTGGAGAAAGTCGTTGACCCCGGTGCTGGCGAGCGGCATCCAGCCATGCGCGAACGCTGCATCAGGCGGGGCCACCGGCTGCAGCGTGTCGTAGGGGTCGGGCTCCGGCAGGGCGGCCGACGGAGGCAGCCGCTCGTTCTTCGGGGGCAACCGGCCCGGATCGATGTTCGGCTTGGGCAGCGGCAGCTCGGGGGTCGGTTCTTTCTTCTCCGGCTCCGGCTGCTTCGGCTCCGGCTGCTTCGGTGCACACGCGAGCGCGAACGCCAGCGCAGCGAGGGTCATACGCGGCGACGGCATACGGCTCCTAGCGAGGGACGGCCGCGTCGAGCGGCGGGAGAACAAAGGGGCCGAGGTGCGGGCCGGCGTAGTTGGCGGCAATCCGGAGAGCAAAGGCGAGCTGATCCCGGGTCTCCTCCGGGGTGATGATCGCGTCCACGAAGCCCCGCGCCGCGGCAAACCTGGCATCGAGCTGCTGCTCGTAGTCGGTGCGCATCGAGCTCATCGATGCCTTGGCCTCGTCCGACGGCTCCCGCTTCTCCTGCCGCGCCTTCTCGATCTCGGCGCCGTGCACCGCCATCACCGCCGACTCGCCCTCCATCACACCCATGCGGCCGGTGGGCCAGGAGAGAATGAAGTCGGGGTCGAAGCCCTGCCCCGCCATGGCGTAGTAGCCCGCTCCCGAGGCATGGTTCACGGTGAGGACGATCTTGGGGACAACCGCGGTCGCCATCGCCTCCACGAAGCGGGCGCCGGCGCGGATGATACCCGACTGCTCCGCCTCGGGCCCAACCATGAACCCGCTCACATCCTGAATGAACAGAATCGGAAGCCTCTCTCGGCTCGCAGTCTCGATGAAGTAGGCCACCTTCTCCGCGCTGCCGGTGTAGACGATGCCGCCGAAGCGGGGACGCTCGCCCGGCTGTCCCTTGATCACGCCCCGCTGGTTGGCGATCACCGCGACCGGCCGCCCCTCGATGTGTGCATGCCCGCACAACATCTCGCGGGCGACGTCGGGCTGGAACTCATCCAGTGTGCCGCCATCCAGAATGCAGGCGAGGACCTGCCGCATATCATAGGAGAGCCGGTGATCGGCAGGGAGAATGTCGTAGAGGTCGGTGGAGGGGCGGAGGGGCGGAGAGGCGGACAGCACCCGATGGCTCACTCCCTGATGCAGCGGAAGCCGGCTGATATACTCGCGAATGCGGGTGAGACACTCCGGGTCGTTCGCGGCGCGATAGTGGGCTACGGCGCTCAGCTCGGTGTGGGTCTTGGCCCCACCCAGCGTCTCGGAGTCGATCGTCTGCCCCGTGGCGCCCTTCACCAGGTTGGGTCCGCCCAGTCCCATGAAGCTGGTGCCCTCGACCATGAAGATCACGTCGGACAGGGCCGGCAGGTACGCGCCACCCGCGATGCAGCTCCCCATCACCGCGCTGATTTGCGGCACGTGGAGATAGCGCCGCATGATGGAGTTGTAGTAGAAGATGCGGGCGGCGCCGTACTGTCCGGGGAAGACTCCACCCTGGTAGGGCAGGTTCACCCCCGCGCTGTCCACCAGGTACACGATTGGGATCCGCTGCCGCATGGCCACTTCCTGGGCCCGGAGGATCTTCTTGATCGTCTCCGGCCACCAGGAGCCGGCCTTCACCGTGGCGTCGTTGGCCACCACCACGACTTCCCGGCCCTCCACCATACCCACACCGGTGATGACGCCGGCACCGGGCGCCTGGCCGTCGTACTGGTCGTAGGCCACCAGCAGGCCGAGCTCGAGCCAGGGCGTCTTGGGATCGAGCAGCTGCTGCACCCGCTCCCGGGGCGAGAGCTTTCCCTGCTCGTGCATCCTGGCAATACGCGCGGGCCCGCCGCCTTTTTGAAGTTTGGCGGCGAGCTGCTGGTATTCCTCGGTGAGCGCCCGGAGGCGGCTACCGGCTGTCATTGGTCGAGGTGAGAGGCGGCCCAAGACCTAATGTATTCGATGAGGTCGGACGTGGGAGTGCCTGGCCCGAATAGCTTTCCGATGCCGAGCTGTTGCAGTGCCGCCATGTCTTCCGGGGGGATGATGCCACCCCCGGTGATGAGCGTATCGGGCCTCCCCATGTCCTTCAGTAGCTGGCTCACCCGGGGAAACAGGGTCATGTGGGCGCCGGAGAGAATCGAGAGGCCGACCACGTCCACGTCCTCCTGCACCGCGGCGGTGGCGATCATCTCCGGGGTCTGGTGCAGCCCGGTGTAAACCACCTCCATCCCCGCGTCGCGGAGGGCCGCGGCCACCACCTTGGCCCCGCGATCGTGGCCATCGAGGCCGGGCTTGGCCACCAGCACCCGTATGGGTCGGACCTGGGTCCGGCCCGCTCGTGCGGCAGGGCCGGGCGACACAGGTGTCATCTAGGTCTCCGCGGGCAAGAGGGCATCCACCAACTCGTCGATCGATTCGGCCGTCCGGCAGGGGCGTTCGGGATCCGGACTCGAGGGGGTGAGCAGCACCGCCTCGATTCCCGCCGCGCGGGCGCCCAGCACGTCCACCTCATAGAGGTCGCCAATATACAGCGCCTCCTCGGGAGCGACACCAAGCGCGTCGAGCGCCGTCTGGAAGATCGCCGGGTTGGGTTTCTCGACGCCGACGAGGGCCGAATCGACCACCACGTCGAAGTAGTCGCGCAGGCCGGCCACGGTGAGCGCCTGCTCGACCCGTCCGTCGCTGTTGGATACGATGCCGAGCCGGATACCGGCGGCGCGGAGCCGAGCCAGTGCCTCGTGAGTGCGGTCGCGGACCGAGCACCAGAGATGTCGCTCCCGATGCAGCTCGTACAGGCAATCGCGCACCTCGCGCATTCGCTCGGCCGGCACGCCGCTGAATCGAAAGAGGGCTTCAAGATAGGTCGAGGCGCGCTCGGTGTCGTTGCCCGACGCCCGCTCCATCGCCTGGGACGCTTCGGGCGCATGCGATGCCAGGAGTGCGCCAGTCAGCGGAAAGCCAAGCGCCGCCCCCACCGCCCGGGCCATCCGGGGATAGTCCAGGAACAGGAGCGTGTTCCCGGCATCGAAGAGAACGGCTCGGAGGCTCAACGAAAGCGGAGGAGCGCGCCCAGGCTCTCGATCGAATCCCGGGCCTCGGGCTCATAGACCACGTTGACGTCCACTTTCTGCCGCAGCGCTTCCTCTATAGCGTCGTCCACGATGTCGAGCACTGGAATGGGGTCGCCCTCGTCCCTGCACTCCCGCTCGGTGAGCGCCAGCCGGCCCGAGCTGCCGCAGCGGAAGCCGCCCTCGCTGGCATCGGCATTCACCAGCAGCGAGCGCACCTGCCCTCGCGACAGTGCCTTCAGCGTCGGCCCCAGCCCGTTGATTCCCCACCCGGTGCCGACTCCCTCCAGCATCTCGTGCACCAGCTCCCGCTCCGAGGCGCGCTCGTAACCTTCCCGCACCAGGAGCGTGGCGGCGTTGACCGATGCCAGGGTGGCGTCCTTGGGGTTGAGTTTCACGGTGCCGATCAGCCGCTCGGCCAGGTAGGAGTGGAGAAACGGCTCGACCGCGCCGGCGTCGGTGCCGTTGCCGGCCAGCACGATGCCGTGGGCGTGGTGGCGCCGGTCCATGGCGAACAACTCCCGGGCGATCGCCTCGTAGTGCCGCTGCTTTTCCTGGCGGATCCGGTTGTTGTAGGTGTGCTCGCCCCAGCCGCTACTCCCGTCGTTGTCGGAGTGGAACCGCTTGCCCCGAGTGCTTTCCGAGTGAAGACCCGATACCTCGCGGGTGTCGTGGGCGGTCACCTCGAAGAAGCGGGCCCGGCTCCGGTCGAGCACCACGGTGATGAGCCGGCCGAATTCATCTTCCACCGAGGCCAGCTCCCGCACCAGCGGGCTCCGATCCACCAGGAGCCGGGAGCGGTGCACCAGCGGCAGCGCCACGGTCTCGAACAGGTTGATGCCCTCGCAGGCGAAGATAGCCAGACCCTGGGTGTGCGGCAGGTTGCCCGGGCTCTTGAGGAACTGCTGCATCCGGTCGAGGTCGCGCGCAATCTCCTCGGCGAGGGGGCGTTCGATTCCCAGCCGAGGCAGCGCCTGGAGCGCCGCCTTCACCCGGTTCTTGACCTTGATCAGGTACTTGCCCCGCGAGCGGTCGCGCGGCTCCAGCTTCAGGTAGCAGGTCACCACCCGGTGCTCGCCGGGCTGGACGTGGGTGAGCCGGTCCAGCAGCTCGGGCGACGGAAATGCGCCAGTCCCTTTCGGTACGACACCATTCCCGTTCATACCTTCCCGTTCTTCCCTGCCTCCCCGCTTCCCCGCTTCCCCGCCTTCCCGCCTTCTAGAAGAAGATCGGCTCCCTGTAGCTCCCATAAATCTCCTCGAGCACATGCCGGATCTCGTAGAGCGTGCAGTAGGCACGCGCGCAATCCAGCATGGCCGGTATGATGTTCTCGTCGTTAGTAGCGGCCCGGCCTAACGCCTCCAACCGCTGGGCCACCAGCACGGGGTTCCGCTGGGACCGGAGCCGAGCCATACGCTTGCACTGGGTCACTTCCGCTTCGCTACCCACCCGAAGGATCTCGACCGGGGCCTCGGCCTCCTCCACGAAATCGTTGACGCCCACGATGGTCCGCCGGCCCTGCTCCAGCTCCGACTGGAACCGCATGGACGAGTGGGCAATCTGGCGCTGGAACCAGCCCGACTCGATCGCGCTGACCACTCCGCCCTGGGCATCGATCTCGGCGAACAGTCCCTCGGCCTCGCGCTCCATCGTATCAGTCAGCGCTTCGACGTAGTACGATCCGCCCAGGGGGTCGGCCACATTGGGGACGCCGGTCTCGTAGGCCAGGATCTGCTGGGTACGAAGGGCGATGCGAACCGTCTCCTCGGTCGGCAGAGCCAGGGTCTCGTCCAGGGCGTTGGTATGGAGCGACTGGGTGCCACCCAGCACCGCCGCCAGGGCCTGGTACGCCACCCGGGCCACGTTGTTGTGCGGCTGCTGCGCCGTCAGAGTCACGCCGGCGGTCTGGCAGTGGAACCGCATCTTCCAGCTGCGCGGGTCCTTCGCGCCGTAGCGGTCCTTCATGTGGCGGGCCCAGATCCGGCGCGCGGCCCGGAGCTTGGCGATCTCCTCGAAGAAGTCGTTGTGAACGTCCCAGAAGAACGAGAGCCGCGGACCGAAGCTGTCCACGTCCAGGCCGCGGGCGACACCGTGCTCCACGTAGCAGAACCCGTTGGCCAGGGTGAACGCCAGCTCCTGGGCCGCCGTCGCTCCCGCCTCCCGGATGTGGTAGCCGGAGATGGAGATCGTGTTCCAGTTCGGGGTGTGCTCCGCGGCCCACTCGAACAGGTCCACGATCACCTTGAGCGCAGGCTCCGCCGGGAAGATCCAGGCGTGCTGCGCCATGTATTCCTTTAGTATGTCGTTCTGGATCGTCCCCTGAAGCTTGTTGATGGGGACGCCCTGCTTCTCGGCCGCGGCGACGTAGAAGCAGAACAGCATCGCGGCCGGGCCGTTGATCGTCATCGAGGTGGAGACCTTGTCCAACGGGATCCCGTCGAACAGCGTCTCCATGTCGGCCAGGCTGGAGATGGCGACGCCGCACTTCCCCACCTCGCCCTCGGAGCGGGGATGGTCGGAGTCGTAGCCCATCAGCGTGGGAAAGTCGAAGGCCACGGAGAGCCCGGTCTGGCCCCGCTCCAGCAGGAACTTGTAGCGCTCGTTGGTGTCTTCCGCGGTGCCGAACCCGGCGAACTGCCGCATGGTCCAGAGCCGGCCGCGGTACATGGTGGGGTGGATGCCGCGGGTGTAGGGGAAGCTGCCGGGAAGACCTGTAGCGGAGAGGATGTCGGGCGAGAGATCGAGCGGGGTGTACACCGGCTCGATGCCGGGGCCCGAGAGGGTGCTGGTATTAAGGTCCTCTCGCACCGGGAGGGCGGCAGCCTTGGCTCGCCACGCGGCGACTTCGACTCTAAGCTCCTCCAGCTCCCGCTGCTGCTCAGAGGCGCCGGGAGTCCCCTCGTCCGTCCTGATCCGCCGAGCGGTCATATGCGCGCACCTTGTTTCAAGCCGTCGAGGACTTCCGCCGCTACGTCGTAGGGGCTCATGCTCCCGGCCACCACCTGGTCCAGCCGCTCGCCGATCAGCTGCTCGGCCCGGGTCTCCTCCCAGATCCACCTCTGGGTGGCGCGATCCACCACTTCGCGGGTGCGGTCGGAGAGCCGCCGTCGCCGCCGGCGCTCCAGCTCGCCGGAATCGGTAAGATATGCGTGATGGTGATCGAGAGCTGCGACCAGCTCAGGGATTCCCTCACCCTTCGCGGCGGTGGTCAGCAACACCGGATTTTCCCAGGCGGAGGGGCGGAGTGGCGGAGTGGCGGAGGGGCCTGCATTACCCTTCCCCTCCGCCGCACCGTCCCTCCGTCCCTCCGTACCCTCCGCCCCTTTGCCTGTCCGACCCTCCACCCCTCCGC
>JALYPB010000238.1 GCA_030856585.1 Gemmatimonadota bacterium
GCTGAGAGCCTCGGTAAGATTCAGCCAGATGGGACTTCAGTTGGGCAGCCGCCCATTCCAGCGCTTGGCGTCACCGACCAGCACAGCCAGGTCCAGCTCTTTATGGAAGGCCCCTACGACAAGGTCATCACGTTCATGACCGTAGACGATCTCGGCGTGGACCTGCCGATCCCGAGCCGCCCGGACCTACCCCCGGATCTCGAATACCTTCCGGGGCACACACTGGGCCAGCTTTTGAGAGCCGAGTACGAGGCGACGTCGACGGCCCTCGCCGAGATGGGACGGATGAGCTGCACCTTGCGGCTCCCCGATCTGAAACCGGCTACGCTGGGGGAAGCAATCATGTTCTTCCAGCTGGCAACCGGATACGCTGGAGCCTGGTACGGCATCGATCCGTTCGACCAGCCGGGGGTCGAGCTGGGGAAGCGTCTGACGTACGCCGCGATGGGAAGGCCGGGCTACCCGCCGGCTACTCCCAAACCCACTCTGGTAACGGATGAGCTGTGAAGCCCCAAGTCTCTGACTGTACTCATCATCCGGATCGAGGCTCTCTCTGCGTTGCGGGTCTACAGTTCCCGGCCTACCTTTGGCACTGACCTTATGGCACTGCGTTCAAAGGATAGACGTGCATGGCTGATGCAACCCGGCAGGTGATTGATTTATATGGGGGCGGAGTAACGCTCGTTCCCGGCGGCATCAAGGTGCGCGATCAGGCAAAGGTCCGCTCGCCTGCTACCGACCGGCTGGTCTGGCAGGCGGTGTTCGCCAACGGCGAGGAGCGCGACGCTGCCCGATGGCTCCTGTGGGAGCTGGGCCAGATTACCGGGGCGCGTCCCGCCTCCATTAATGATTTGTACCTGGCCCGGGGACGCGGAGAATGCGGTGGGTTCACGGTGCCCGCCATCAACGTCCGAATGCTCGGCTACGACACGGCCAGGGCCATTTTTCGAGCGGCGCGGGCTGGGAAAGCGGGCGCCATCATTCTGGAGATCGCCCGGTCCGAGATTGCCTATACAGAGCAGCGTCCGGCGGAATATGTGTCGGTCATCATCGGGGCCGCCCTGCGTGAGGGCTACACCCTTCCGCTGTTCATTCAGGGCGACCACTGTCAGGTCAACCACAAGAAGTATCAGGCCGATCCCGGCGGCGAGATCGGGGAGGTCAAGAAGCTGATTGCGGAAGAGGTCGGGGCAGGTTTCTACAACATCGACGTCGATACATCTACGCTGGTGGATCTGTCTCATGCGTCACTGGAGCAGCAGCAGCGGCTCAACTATGAGCATGCCGCTGAGATCACGGCGTTCATCCGGGAGCAGGAGCCGGCTGGAGTGACGGTGTCGGTGGGCGCAGAAATAGGCGAGGTGGGCATGAAGAACAGCACCGTAGAGGAGCTGAACGCCTTCATGCAGGGTTATAATCGGACCATCGCCACCCTGGGCGATCACGAAGGCATCAGCAAGATCTCGGTGCAGACCGGTACCTCCCATGGCGGCGTGGTGCTTCCGGACGGCACCATGGCCGACGTCAAGCTGGATCTCCAGGCCCTGGCGGCACTCTCGAAGGTGGCGCGGGATGAGTACGGGCTTGCCGGGGCAGTGCAGCACGGGGCAAGTACCCTGCCGTCCAGCGCCTTCGGCAACTTTCCCCGCATCGAGACCGCGGAAATCCATCTCGCCACTAATTTTCAAAACATGGTTTTCGATCACCCCAAACTGCCGGCCGCGCTCAAGGAACGGGTCCGGAGCTGGCTGGACGAGAATGCCGCGGGGGAACGAAAGGACGGGGACACCGATGAGCAGTTCTACTACAAGGCCCGGAAGAAGGCCATCGGACCGTTCAAACGGGATTTCTGGTCGTTGCCGGAAGAGGTACGGAGCGCCATAGCAGCCGATCTGGAAAAGATGTTTGTATTCCTGTTCGAGCAATTGAACGTCAACGGAACCCAGGAGCAGGTCAACCAGTTCATTCAGGCCCCAATGCAGCATCACGCGGCACTCAAGCCGGTGCTGGTTGCGGCGGCCGACGACCCCGACGCCGGGGAATAGGAGGACCGCATGCGAGGCAGGCAGGGTAAAGAGATCGTGTACGTCGAACGGGGCGGAGACACCTCTGCCAAATGGCTCTTCTGGGGGTCACTGCTCGGCGCCGGGCTCGCGCTGCTCTATGCGCCGAGCAGCGGAGAAGAAACCCGGCGGAATCTGCAGCGCAAGCTGTGGAAGCTTCGGGCCATGACGGAAGAGAAGCTGGACGAGCTCACGCAGCAGCTAGGTGGGGCGAAGGACACGCTGGACGGCTTGATGGAAGATGACGAGGAGGATGTCGACGAGGATTCCGACGTTCGCGGGGTCTATAACCGCTCCCCGGCCTCGTCTCGGGAAGAGCTCGAACGGCGGCTGGCAGACGCCCGCGCCCGGCGCCGGTCACCGGCTGACCTCGAGGAACCGCTCGCCTGAACGGGTTCCGCGCCGGCGGGTGGTATCGGTCACCCGCCGGCTTCCTCGCCCGCACCCTTCAGGCGGCTGACGAAAACAACATCCCCTTTCTTGCCAGCGCGCTGACCTTCGACGCGCTGCTGGCCGCCGTGCCGTTCATCCTGCTTATGCTGATCGGCTTCACCCATCTGGCCCAGGCGATTACCCATGGACCGCCGATCGACACCGTCCTGCTCTTCCAGCGCTTTCTCCCACCCCACTCCTCGGCGACTGGTGAGCCTTTCGGTGTGATGGAGCGGTTGTTGACCGGCATCAGCCTGAACCGGGGGCAACTGTCGCTCTACGCCGCTCCTGCCTTCCTCTGGTTCAGCACCCGTTTGTTCGCCGGCATCCGGACCGCACTCAACGACATCTACGACGTATCGCTACGGCCTACCCGCCACCGGGCGTTCATCCTGCTGTGGCTCCAGGCGAAGCTGCGCGACACCATCATGGTCATCGGCACCGTCTTTCTCTTTCTGGCCAACACGCTGCTCTCCACGGGACTCGTAGTCTTGCAGGCGCGTGGAACGGCGAGCGTTCCCGAGCTGGCGTTCTTCGTGTCCACCATCGGGCGGTGGGTGACCGAGCTGCTCGCCATCACGTTCTCTGTCTCACTCTTTTATATCACCTACCGGTACGCCTCAATCCGCCGGCTTCCCTGGAGTACCGCGCTGCTCGCCTCGACTTTTACCGCCATCCTCTTCGAGGTCGCCAAGCGGCTGTACGCGCTGTACCTCGCGAACTTCGCGTCACTGGATGCGTGGGGTGGGGATGCGAGCCTAGGAGCGGCCGCGCTCTTCATCCTCTGGGTCTACTACACGGCCATCGTGTTCCTGCTCGGCGCCGTCGTGGCGGAAACGTGGGAGCTCCGGAAGATGCAGGGAAAGCAGCGCGCGATCCTGTGCTGAAGGGCAGGCCAGGCGCGGATAAATTGACCATCTACTGAGAGAGGTTCCATGGCCGGTCTTCGCCGCGTTTCAATGCTCGGCATAATGGTGTTCGCCATTTCCGGCGCGTGCCGCCCCAAGGATGGGCCACCTCCGGATCAGAGCGCCCCGTCAGGTCTGTCCCCA
>JALYPB010000264.1 GCA_030856585.1 Gemmatimonadota bacterium
GAGCAGACCAGGCAGGCGCTGGCGGCCAACCCCGAAGCCCACTATTCCCTGGAGGAGCTGTCCCTGGCCGACTCGTATGGTGAGTTGCCCAAGGACATGCAAGAACGGCTGGCGCGAGGCGAGCGGGGATTCCTGAAATGACCCTTCGCACCGTAGAGATGGCACTGGCCACCCCGGGTGTGGATGCCGCCGGCTACCCGACCCGCGTTCCGCTCGGCCTCGACGAGGAAAACGGACAGTACCGCGAGGACCTTGGTGCAGAGCGCATGCTGGTCAACATCGGGCCCCAGCATCCTGCCACCCACGGCGTTCTGCGGCTGGTGCTGGAGCTGGAGGGGGAAACGGTCAAACGCTGCATCCCCCATATCGGCTACCTGCATTCCGGGTTCGAGCAGCTGGGCGAATACCGGCATTACAACCAGATCATCCCGCTCACCGATCGCACCGCCTACCTGTCTCCCATGGCGAACAACGTCTGCCTGGCGCTGGCGGTCGAGGCGATGATGGGTTTGGAGCTCACCGAGCGCTGCAAGGTGCTACGGGTGATCGCCTGCGAGATGAGCCGCATCATCTCTCACCTGGTCTGGCTCGGCACCACCGGCATCGACCTCGGCGCGTTCACGCCCTTCCTGTGGTCTTTCCAGGAGGTGGAGCGGATCTACAATCTGCAGGAGGCCTGGACCGGCGCCCGATTGACCACCAGCCTGACGCGGGTCGGGGGGTTGATGGCCGATATCCCGGACGGGTGGGAAGCCGGCCTCCGTGAATTCACCGACACCTTCCCGAAGACGCTGCTCGAGGTGGATACGATGTTCACCCGCAACGCGATCTGGATCGGGCGAACCCAGGGCGTCGGTGCGCTCACCGCCGACGAGGCGATCAATTATTCGCTGTCGGGTCCGATGCTGCGGGCCAGCGGCGTGGACTACGACGTCCGGAAGGACCGGCCCTACCTCGACTACGAGACCTACGATTTCGACGTCCCGGTCGGCGAATACGGCGATATCTACGACCGCTATCGGGTCCGGCTGGAGGAGATGACGCAGTCCAACCGGATCCTGGAGCAGGCGCTCGACCGGCTGTCCCGGCTGAAGGGCGCTCCCATCAACGTCTCTGACCCTCGCGTGGTCCTCCCACCCAAATCACGAGCAATGAGCGACATGGAGGCGATGATCTTCCATTTCAAACAGGTGATGGAAGGCGTCAAGCCGCCGGTGGGTGAGGTGTATATGGGCGTGGAGAACCCCAAGGGCGAGCTGGGCTACTACATGGTCTCGGATGGCACCAGTAAGCCGGTGCGCTGGAGGATCCGTCCGCCATCATTTATCAACCTCGCCAGCCTGCCCACCATGTGCGAGGGCTCACTCCTGTCCGACGTGATCGCCATCAACGCCAGCGTGGATATCGTCATGGGAGAAGTCGACCGATGAGTACGACAGCGGGGCCGCGGGGCGGCGGGGCAGGTGAAGCCAGCGGCAGTCATCGCGGTGCAGCCGAGCACGGGTCGGCCCACGGTGGACACGGCACGGAGACCGCGCCGTACGAGCGGGTCTTCCGGGGCGAAATCATGGCCCGCCTGGAGCGGCTCTTCACCAAGTATCCAACCAAGCAAGCCTGTCTCCTGCCCGCGCTCTGGATGGTGCAGGAGGCCCGCGGCTGGATCTCCGAGCCTGCCATTGGCGAGGTGGCCGAGGTACTGGATCTGACGCCGGCGTACGTGAAGGGCGTGGTCACGTTTTATACCATGTACCATACCCATCCGGTCGGGCGGCATTTTATCCAGGTCTGCACCACTTCGCCATGCAACATCTGCGGGGCGGAGGACGTGCTGAAAGCCCTGGTCCGGGAGACCGGCTGCGGCGAGCTCGGAGCGACCAGCCCGGATGGCCGGTTCACGGTGATCGAGGTCGAGTGCCTTGGCGCCTGCGGATTCGCCACTCCGATCCTCATTGGCGACGACTTCATCGAGAGCGTCACACCCGAGAAGATTCCGGGCATTCTCCAGAGGTACAAGTAATGGGCTACCCGCACCCCAGCCATCCCAAGGAGAACCCGGTCCTCTCGAAGCACTTCGGCGACCCCGAGGCGCGCACCTACGACGGCTGGGTCAAGCGCGGCGGATACGAGGGGCTCAAGAAGGTGCTACGCATGACCCCCGAGGCGGTGGTCGAGGAGATCAAGGCCTCGGGCCTTCGGGGCCGGGGCGGGGCGGGGTTCCCCACCGGCCTCAAGTGGTCATTGATGCCGAAGGCTGACGGCCGCCCGCATTACCTGGTCTGCAATGCCGACGAGTCCGAGCCGGGCACATTCAAGGACCGCGAGATCATGCGGTGGACTCCGCATCAGCTGCTTGAAGGCTGCGCCATCGCGGCCTACGCCATCGGAGCCGAGCGCTGCTACATCTACATCCGGGGTGAGTTCACCGATCCCTACAAGATCATGGCGAAGGCGGTCGAGGAGGCCACGGCCAAGGGCGCGCTGGGCGACAACGTCCTCGGCAGCGGCAAGCGGATCGAGGTGATCCTGCACCGCGGCGCCGGAGCCTACATCTGCGGGGAAGAGACCGCGATGCTCAACTCGATCGAGGGTAAGCGGGGCAACCCCCGGATCAAGCCGCCCTATCCGGCCCAGGCCGGCGTGTTCGGCATGCCAACCACGATCAACAACGTGGAGACCCTGGCCGCGGTGCCTCACATTGTCATGCGCGGCGGCGAGTGGTATAAGGGGCTGTCGCTCAACAACCCCAAGAGCACCGGCACCAAGCTCATCTCGGTCTGCGGTCACATTCAGCGCCCGGGAAACTACGAAGTCACGATGGGTACCCCGATGAGGGAGCTCATCTACGACATGTGCGGCGGGATGCGTCCCGGCCGAACCCTGAAGGCCGTGATTCCGGGCGGCTCCTCTGTCCCGATCATGAGCGCGGCGGAGGCAGAAGATTGCCTGCTCGACTACGAGGGCGTGGTAGCCAAGGGATCCATGCTCGGCTCGGCCGGGATGATCGTCATGGACGACACCACCGACATGGTGTATCAGATCTGGCGTTTGGCCAGGTTCTACGCCCACGAATCGTGCGCCCAGTGCACCCAGTGCCGGGAGGGCACCGCCTGGACCACGCGAATTCTCGAGCGGATCCTGGCCGGGAAAGGAAAGCAGGAGCACTTCCAGCTGCTGCTCGATCTGTCCGACAACATGACCGGGAAGACCATCTGCGTGTTGAGCGATTCCTGCGCCGCACCGATCGTGAGCGGGATCCAGAAGTTCCGGCACGAGTTCGAGGCGTACATCCAGGGCGCGCGCGAGCCGGCGCTGGCCGCGGTTTAAGAGGCAGCCCTCAAGTTGAGAGTAGAATGGCTGAAGAATTAGTCACAGTCACGATCGACGGGATGCCGGTCAGCGTCCCGAAGGGCACCACCATCATCGAGGCCGCCAAGCAGGCGGGCGTCCTGGTGCCGCACTACTGCTATCACCCCTCCCTCCCCTCACCGGCGGTGTGCCGGATGTGCCTGGTGGAGGTGGAGAAGGCGCCCAAGCTCATGCCCGCGTGCGTTACCGCCGTTGCCGAGGGACAGGTGGTCCACGTCGAGAGCGAAAAGGCGAAGAAGGCGCGCGAGGGTGTGCTGGAGCTCTTGCTCATCAATCATCCGCTCGACTGCCCGATCTGCGACCAGGCCGGCGAGTGCGAGCTGCAGGACTACGTGTTCCAGGAGGGTCGGTCCGGCACCCGCTACGCGGACTACGCGAAGCGGTTCAGCCCGGTGGAAGACTTCGGTCCCGATGTCCTCTACGTGCCCAACCGCTGCATCCTCTGCACCCGGTGCGTGCGCTTCATGGAGGATGTGGCAGAGGATCCAATCCTCAATGTCTCGGAGCGGGGCGATCGCGCCTATATCGGGATCTCGAGCGAGCAGCTGCTCGACCACCCCTGGGCCGGCAACGTGGTAGACCTCTGCCCGGTGGGATCGCTCATCTCGAAGGATTTCCTCCACAAGGCGCGCGCCTGGGACCTCGATAAGACGGCCAGCGTGTGCCCCGGCTGTACCCAGGGCTGCAACATTACCATGGACACCCGGGACGACATCGTCGTGCGGCTGCGTCCCCGGCCCAACCTGGAAGTGAATCGCCACTTCATGTGTGACTACGGCCGGGCGAACTACCGCTGGCTCAACCGGGGCGACCGGATGGAGGCGCCGCTGGTGCGGGATGGTGGGCGGCATGTCGCCACCGACTGGGATACCGCTCTCGACCGCCTGGGGCAGCTGATTCGGGGGACCTCCGGGTCGGCCGTGATTCTGGCCTCGGGCAGGGCCTCGACTGAATCGCTCGGCCTGGTACGGCGGATGCTCGACCGGATCAGCGTCACCGCCGTGGTACAGGTCCCGATCGGCGACGAGGCCCCATTGGCGGCCGTACCGAACCTGGCGCTTCGCGCCGAGCGGGCACCCAATCTCAGGGGCGCGGAGCTGCTGGGCTACGGCTCCGATTGGCCCACCGGCCTTCTGGAGCTGGCGAGCGCGGGCCTGGTCATCGTGCTCGATGCCGATCTGTCACAGTCCGATCTGGCGCTGCTGGCAAAGACACCGGCCAGTGTGGTCGTCCTGGGGACACTCTTCGCCGAAGGCTTGCGGAACGCCGAGCTGGTCCTCCCGATCACGACCATGGCCGAGGAGAACGGAACCTACGTGAATCGCGATGGCCGGATCCAGCGGTACAACCAGGCCAAGTCACAGCCAGGCATGGCGCGGCCGGCGTGGTGGGTGGCCGGGGAGGTTATCGCCGGCCCGGGGCCAAGCGCTTCGGCACCGGCAAGCGCCGCCCAGGCATTCGAGCTCCTCGGCGAGCGCTGGCCGGTGTTCGCGGCGACGACCTACGACGACATCGGCTACACCGGGCGGGTCCTCTCCGATTCACCCGGAGGCGCCGGGACGAGGCATGCCTCACGGGCGGGGGTGTCGTGACTCCTGAGATGAAGGGTTTTCTGCTGCTCAGCGTCATCAAGATGGTGGCGGTGTTTACGGTGACCATGGTGGGCGTGGCGCTGCTGACGCTCATGGAGCGGAAGGTCAGCGCCTGGATGCAAAACCGGCGGGGCCCCAACCGGGTCGGACCCGCCGGCCTGCTGCAACCGGCCGCTGACGGACTGAAGAATATTCTCAAGGAAGAGACTTTTCCGGCCCTCGCGAACCGATGGCTTTTCCTCCTGGCGCCGGCGATGTCGTTCATCCCGGCGTTGCTGCTCTTCGCGGTGATCCCGTTCGGCGCCCCGCTTCCCGTCGACTTCGATTTCACCCTCGGCCCCCTCGGGCGTTTCGTGCATCACGGCCCGATGCCGATGGTCGTGGCCGACCTGCCGATCGGGTTCCTCTTCGTCCTGGCCGTCAGCTCGATGGGCGTGTACGGCATCGCCATCGCGGGCTGGTCGTCGAACAGCAAATACGCCTTGCTGGGCGGCCTCCGGGCCAGCGCCCAGATGGTCTCCTACGCAGTGGCCATGGGCCTCAGCCTGATTCCGGTGCTGCTCATGTCTGGGAGCGTAAGCCTTTCAACCATCGTGCAGCACCAGCAAGCCGGACTCTGGTACGTGCTGCCGCTGTTCCTGTCCTTTTTCATCTTCCTCATATCAGGCTTCGCCGAGACCAACCGGCTGCCCTTCGACATGCCCGAGGCCGAGTCGGAGCTGATCGCCGGCTATCACACCGAGTACAGCGCGATGAAGTTCTCCTTCTTCTTCATCGCCGAGTACTCCAACGTGGTCACGGTGTGCGCTATGGTCACCACCCTTTTCTTCGGTGGGTGGGACATCCCGTTCACCCACTGGGATGAAGCCGGCGGCGTGCTCCAGAGCATCGCGACCGCAGGCTTCTTCTTCGTCAAGGTGATGTTCTGGATCTTCTTCGTAATGTGGATCCGCTGGACCCTCCCGCGCTTCCGATACGACCAGATCATGGCCCTGGGCTGGAAGGTACTGATGCCGCTGGCCCTCGCCTACATCATGGTCGTCTGCGTGGCCATCTACCTAATTCGCCGGGTGCTGGGAATCACCGATCCGATCCAGGAGGGTCTGGTGCTCTTCGGCCTCAGCCTGGTGATAGGGGTGCTGGTGTTCGGATTGCTCGACAGCGGCATCTTCATCCGCGGCTCCGCTCGCCAGCGGAAGTCCCTCAATGCGCGTGCCCAACGCGCCACGGTAACGAGCTGATGGCTATCGGCGTCAAGGTCATGAAGCGTCCCGAGAGCCAGGTGAGCTACGTGCGCGCCACGCTCAAGGGGATGGCACTCACCTTCAAGCATATGTTCGAGAAGAAGGTGACCATGCAGTACCCCGAGGAAAAGAGCACCGACAGCGCGCATGGGATGGGACAGTGGAGCATCTCGCAGCGGTGGCGGGGAACGCACCGGATGCTCACCGACGAGCAGGGCCGCTCGAAGTGCGTGGCCTGCGGGCTCTGTCCCCAGATCTGTCCGGCCAACTGCATCAAGCTGGTGCCGGGCGAAGACGAGAGGGGTGACCGTTACCCGCTGATTTACGAGATCGACGAGTTTCGATGCGTGTTCTGCGGCTACTGCCAGGAGGTCTGCCCCGAGGAGGCCATTCACGTCGGGGTTCACTATGAGAATGCGGAATACAGCCGGGACCGGTTCGTTTACGACCTGGAGCGGCTCTCGTCGCAGACCCATGCCGTGTCGACGCTCTGGGATCCTACCGATCCCAAGGGTGAGTAGATGACCGAAGTGGTGTTTTACATCTTCGCGGCGGCCGCGGTCCTGTCCGCCACGCTCTGCATACTCCAGAAGAGCCCGATGGCTTCGGCGCTCTGGCTGGTCTCGACGATGTTCTCGCTGGCCGCAATCTATGTGCTGCTCAACGCCCAGTTCATCGCGGCGATTCAGGTGCTGGTGTATGCCGGCGCGATCATGGTGCTCTTCCTCTTTGTCATCATGCTGCTGAATCTGGGACACGCCGAATCGGACCTCCGGGGCCCATCGTCCGTGGCGGCGACCCTCGTGATCGTCGGACTCCTGTCGATCGAGCTGCTGGCTCTGACCCACTATTCCCCGCGCCGGCTGGCCAGCGAGCTCTCCCAGTGGCCCACGTATACTGATCCTGCCACGGCGTTCGTGGCGGGGCAGATCACCCAGCAGGAGGGTGCCGCCCACGGGGTGGTCATGGCGGTGGCGGCTCCGCTCTTCCAGGTCTATCTGATTCCGTTCGAAATCACCTCGATCCTGCTGCTGGCCGCCATCGTCGGGGCCGTTGTCCTCGCCAAGCGGAACGTCTGATGCTTCTTGGTCCCTCTCTCGCCCTGTCGGCCATTCTCTTCAGCCTCGGCGTCGCCGGTGTGCTCCTGCGCCGCAATGCCATCGTGCTGTTCATGTGTATCGAGCTGATGCTCAATGCCGTGAACCTGACTTTCGTGGCCCTGGCGCAGCTCCACGGCGCGAGTGGCTACGTCATGGTCTTCTTCGTGATGACCGTGGCTGCCGCGGAGGCCGCGGTGGGCCTGGCGATCATCATCGGGATCTTCCGCCACAAGCAGTCGGTCGATCTGGGGAACATCAACCTGCTGCGAGGCTGACCCCGTGACCTCGCTCGTCTGGCTCACCGTCGCCCTGCCACTCGTCGGATTCCTGGTCAACGGGGCCCTGGCGCTTCGGCGGCCCGGCGCCAAGGACCTGGTCTCCTACGTCGGCGTTGGCGTGCTGCTGGGTGCCTTTGCCGTGGCTCTCGGTGTCTTCGTGCAGCTCTGGCTCCACCCTCCCCACACGCCGGTCATCGTCGATCTCTGGCGCTGGCTGCCGGTGGGCCCGCTCCAGATCGACTTCGCCCTCCAGGTTGATCAGCTGTCCGCCGTGATGCTCCTGGTGATCACCGGCGTGGGCAGTCTCATTCACCTGTTCAGCGTCGGTTACATGAAGTCCGACCCGGGATACGCGCGCTACTTCGCGTACCTGAACCTCTTTGTGGCGTTCATGCTGGTGCTGGTGCTCGGGTCCAGCTTTCCGGTGATGTTCATCGGCTGGGAGGGTGTGGGGCTCTGCTCCTATCTGCTGATCGGCTTCTGGTTCAGTGACAAGGTGAATGCCGACGCGGGCAAGAAGGCCTTCATCGTTAATCGGATCGGCGACTTCGGGTTCATGATCGCCATGTTCCTGATCTGGCAGCACCTGGGTACGCTGACCTTCACCGGCATGGTGGAGCGGGCCCCCGCGGTGTTCTCGCCGGGAACCGGGGTGGTCACCGCGATTACGCTCTTCCTCTTTCTCGGGTGCACCGGCAAGTCGGCCCAGATTCCGCTGTATACCTGGCTGCCCGATGCAATGGCCGGTCCCACGCCGGTTTCGGCGCTGATCCATGCGGCAACCATGGTCACCGCCGGTGTCTACCTCGTGGCCCGCACCAATGTGTTGTTCTCGCTGGCGCCGCTCTCGAGCATGGTGGTGGCCGGCATCGGCGCGCTGACCGCCTTGTTCGCGGCCACCATCGCGCTGCGCCAGTACGACATCAAGAAAGTGCTGGCCTACTCCACGGTTTCCCAGCTGGGCTACATGTTCATCGCGGTCGGTACCGGGGCCTATGCATCCGGTGTCTTCCATCTCGTGACTCACGCCTTCTTCAAGGCACTGCTCTTCCTCGGCGCCGGAAGCGTGATCCACGCCATGCATCACGCCTATCACGCCACCCACTCGCATGCGGATGCCCAGGATATGCGGAACATGGGCGGCCTCAAGCAGCACCTGCCGGGCACCTTCTGGCTCATGCTGCTTGCCACCCTCGCTATTGCGGGCGTTCCGCCGTTCTCCGGATTCTTCTCCAAGGACGAGATCCTCGCTGCCGCCTTCGCCCGAGCCGGTGATCACCCGATCTACTATCTGTTCTACGCCATGGGGGTCGTGGCGGCGTTGCTCACCGCGTTCTACATGGCCCGGCTCATCACCATGACCTTTCTGGGGGAGAACCGAACCGGCGAGCAGGAGCGGGTCCATCTGCACGACGCCCCTCTCGTCATGACCGGTCCGCTCGTGGTCCTGGGGGTGCTGAGCGTGATCGGCGGATTCATCAACCTGCCGCCGTTCTTCGGCGGAGGGGCCTGGTTGGAGCACTGGCTCGAGCCCGTCACCGAGCCGGCCGCGAGGTTGTTCGGGCTGGAGATGCCTCACGGGCAGACCGAGCTCTTCCTGGTCGGTGGCGCCGTACTGGTAGGGGTCCTTGGTCTGTATGCCGGTTACCGGGCCACCTTGAGGCGGCGGACTCCCACCGCCGCAGAGGCGCCGGACGACACCGGACTGGCCCGGGTGTTGAACCGCAAGTACTACGTGGACGAGATCTATGACGCCGTGCTGGTGCGGCCGCTGATATGGTTTTCCCGAATCGTGCTCTGGAAGGGCGTCGATCAGCGGGTCGTGGACGGTGCCGGGGTGAATGGGAGCGCCAGGCTCTCCCGGGGACTGGGCTGGCTGGGAAGCCGACTTCAGACCGGTCAGGTGGGCATTTATGTGGTGCTATTCCTGGTAGGTGCCCTGTGGATCCTTCACACCATGGTCAGCTGAGCGCCTCATGAGCGACTTCCTCACCTCGATCCACTACCACCAGTGGATTCTCCACGCCCTGGTGCTGTTGCCGCTGGCAGGAACGGTGCCGATTCTGCTGGGGGACGAGCGCAGTGCCAAGCGCATGGCGATGGTTGTCACCACGCTCGAGTTCCTGCTCTCGGCCGGTCTCTGGTGGGCCTTCGATGCGGCCGATGGCGGCATGCAGCTGGTGTCGAGCGCGCCCTGGATCCCACGCTGGGGGATCAGCTACCGGGTGGGGATCGACGGCATCGCGCTCTTCATGGTGCTGCTGACCACCGCGATCATGCCGCTCAGTGTGCTGGCCAGCTGGCAACAGATCGAGACCAAACAGCGTGCATTTTATGCCCTGATGCTCACGCTTCTTACCGGGCTGGTCGGGGTCTTCCTCGCGCTTGACCTATTCGTTTTCTACGTCTTCTTCGAGGTGATGCTCATCCCGATGTATTTCATCATCGGGATCTGGGGGGGCGCCAACCGGCTCTACGCGGCCATCAAATTCTTCATCTATACCATGGCCGGATCGCTCCTCATGCTCGTGGCCATTGTGGTCATGGCCTGGAAGATCGGGGCAACTACCGGCACGCTGTCCTTTGGGTACGAGCATCTGCTGGAGAACGCCGGCACGCTCGGGCCCGCCGCGCCCTGGCTTTTTGCGGCCTTTGCGCTGGCCTTCGCCATCAAGGTACCCATCTTCCCGCTGCACACCTGGCTTCCCGACGCGCACGTCGAGGCTCCCACGGCAGGCAGCGTCCTCCTTGCGGCTGTCATGCTCAAGATCGGCACCTTCGGCTTCCTCCGGTACGCGGTGCCCTTCTTCCCCGAAGTGGCGTTCTCGCCCGCGGTGACCAGTCTGATGGTCGTGCTGGCAGTGATCGGCATCATCTACGGCGCCCTGGTAGCGATGGTGCAGCCGGACATCAAGAAGCTGGTGGCCTACTCCTCGGTCAGCCACCTGGGCTTTGTCATGCTCGGTATCTGGGGAGCCACAGTGATCAGCGTGCAGGGCGCGCTGATGGTGATGATCAGCCATGGAATCTCGACCGGAGCGCTCTTCCTCCTCATCGGCATGATCTACGAGCGGCGGCACACCCGCATGATCGACGCCTACGGCGGGATTGCCCGCGTCGTCCCGATCTTCAGCCTGGTGCTGACCGTGGTGGCCCTGTCGTCCATCGGGCTGCCAGGGCTCAACGGCTTCGTGGGTGAGTTTCTGGTCCTGCTGGGAAGCTTTGGGCCACACCCCTGGGCTACGGGCATCGCGACCACCGGGGTGATCTTCGCCGCAGCCTACATGCTGTGGGCCTTGCAGCGCATGATCTTCAATCGGCTCGACAATCCCGAGAATGAAGGGCTCAAGGACCTGTCCCGGCGGGAGCTGGCCGTCTTGCTGCCGCTCATCGTCGGCATTGTCTGGCTCGGGCTCTTCCCCGGACCGGTGCTCCGGCGCATGGAGCCCGCCACGCGGCGCTATGTGGACGCGGTTCAGCCGTATGCGGCGCCGGCTGCCGCCCGGCTCGGTGCCACACCGGTGCCAGGGGGCAACAGGCCATGAACCAACTCGACATGAGCACACCCGAGGGCATCACCCTCGGACTGCTCCCCGAGATCCTGCTTACCGGCTGGTCGCTGATTGTGCTTCTGGTGGCGAGCTGGCGTCATGAAACGCCGGCCGATAGCCGCCTGGCCGGATGGCTCAGCTTCGCCGGTGTAGTGCTCAGCTCGGCGGGGCTCGGCTGGCTCTGGATTAACGACGTCGGCCCCCTGGGGCTGGCCCAGATGATCGCGTTGGATCCGTTCCGGTACGCGGGGCTATCGCTGGTGCTGCTCTCGGCCGGTGCCACCATCCTCCTCTCGCTTGGCTATCTGGAGAGAGAGCGGTTGCTGGCTCCGGAGTACTATCCGCTCATCCTGCTGGCTACCTCCGGGATGATGTTCCTGGCCGGCGCCGAGGACCTGATTGTCCTGTTCCTCGGGCTCGAGGTGATGTCGGTAGCGGTCTATGTACTGGCCGGCTATAACAGGGCTAACCCGTCGTCGGCCGAGGCGGCACTGAAGTACTTCCTCATCGGCGCGTTTGCTTCGGGATTTTTACTCTATGGCATCGCCTTGATCTATGGCGCTACCGGCACCACCAACCTTTCCCTGATTGGCGCCCAGCTCGCCGGTGGAGAACTCTCGCT
>JALYPB010000267.1 GCA_030856585.1 Gemmatimonadota bacterium
GCCTCGTTCACTTCGACGAGATCCATGTCCTCCAGTTTCAGGCCCGCCCGTTCCAGCGCCTTCCTCGCTGCCGGTGCCGGGCCGATACCCATATAAGCCGGCTCTACCCCGACGCTCGCCCAGGCGAGAAGACGCCCGATGGGCCGGAGCCCCCGCTCGGCCGCAAAGCTTCCGCTGGCCATGACCAGTGCCGCAGCACCGTCGCAGATGCCCGAGGCGTTACCGGCCGTTACCACGCCATCCTTTCTGAAGTAGGGCGGCAGCTTGGCCAATGCCTCGACCGTGGTACCGGGACGCATGTGCTCGTCGGCGGCCCAGTTGTCGGTTTGCTTCGTCTTGCGATTCTGAATGGGAACCGGCACCACCTCGTCCGCGAAGGCTCCGGACTCCCACCCCGCGGCTGCGGCCGCCTGGCTGCGGGCGGCGTAGCAGTCCACCGCCTGCCGGCTGAGCTGATACCTCGTGGCCAGGTTCTCCGCGGTCTCAGCCATGGAGAGTCCGCAGCCGGGATCGCGCAGAGCTTCCCAGAGGGTATCCTCCAGCGGAGCCGCGGGACCGAGCCTGAGACCCCAGCGGGCACCCCGCACCACGTGGGGCGCCTGGCTCATCGATTCGGTCCCACCGGCCAGCACTACCCGCGACTGGCCCAGCACGATCTGCTGCGCCGCCTGAGCGACGGCCTCGAATCCCGACCCGCACAGGCGGTTGACCGTCACGGCGGGGGTTTCGATTGGAAGGCCGGAGCGAAGTCCGACATGGCGTGCGAGATAGATGGCGTCGGCGGAGGTCTGGAGGACGTTGCCGAAGACGACGTGATCGACCGCCGAGGGCTCTACGCCGCTCCGGGTAAGGGCTCCCTTGCTCGCGATCGCGCCGAGGTCGGTGGCGGAGAGGTCCTTGAGAACTCCGCCGAAGGCCCCGAAACCGGTACGGGCCCCGGAGAGGAAGACGACGGCGTCATCTCGAGGCTGGAGGGGGCTCCGGGTGCTGCTACTGGAGGAGGACATTGGACGGTGAAATATGCCCTCGGCCCGAGGGCACTTCAAGCAACCGGTGTCAGCTACGGCTCAGGGCCGCCCCGCAGCCGACGCAATGCCGCCAGCTTGCTTCGGTCTCACTCCGGCACGCGGGACAGCGGGGCATCCCCTGGCTCGCGCCACAGTGAGGACAGAAGTTGACGACCCGGCCGGTCGGGAGCCCCCGGTCGCATAACCCGCACCGGAGAGCGCCATGGCCAGTGGCTCCCGCGGGATCCACATCATCAAGTGGTTCGAGCGCGGGCAGCTCCGGCAAGCCGACAGAGGGTTCCTCTCGGGTAACTGTCCGACCCAAAGCGTCCGGTGGAGCGAAGGCGAGGCCGGGCTGGTGGTTGAGTGCGAGCGCCAGCGGCTTCGGCTCGAGGCTTACCACCGCATTGCCGTGCCGCTGAACTATTTCCAGGTCGGGGTTGGAGCTCCCTACTTCGACCTCGAACTCGGCCCGCACTTCGGCCGGCTCGGTGCGGGCGAAGCCGCCTTCTCCGGCGCAGAGCCGCATCAGGACGAGCTCGTAGTCCTCGGCGCTCTCCAGCTCGAGCGCCCGCCGGTTGGCCCGGTAGGGCACGATGGTCTCACGCAGCTCCGACAGCGGCAGCGGCCGGTGAAGTCGGGCGGGATCCGTGGCAGCAAGGTTCCGAACGATCTGCCGGAAGAAGCGATCCAGGTCGGTCATTCGCTCAGTCGCCAGCCGGCAGGCCGCTCGGCACGCTGGCGGGGATGGTTGTGCCCAGATCCAACGCGCCGGGGTCCGTCAGCGATCGCAGAAACAAAAGGATGTCGGCCACTTCCCCGGTCGAGAGCGTGAGCGGCGCCTGGACCAGGGGATCGATCGAGGCAGCTAGAGCCTCGACCGCTGCCGCGTCGGAAAGGTGCGATGCACGGAGGTCTTCCCGGAGCTGGGAAGCGTCGTACGAGCGCAAGGCTGAATCGGTGTCCAGGTAATGAAGTACGGCCGCCTCCAGCGTGGTGTACGCACCATCGTGCATCCAGGGGCCGGTCAGCTCCACGTTGCGAAGCGGCGGGGTGCGAAATCGAAACTGGTCGGTCTGACTTGCTGTGACGCGTGCCAGCCCGCGATCCTCGGGCTCGTCGGGACTCATGCCGGGTCCAACCTGAGGTACGCCGATACCATGAAACAGCTGGTCGGTAAGGTGGGGGCCCAGATGACAGGAACCACAGGCTGCCTTGCCGAAAAACAGGATCGCGCCACGCTTCTCCGGCTCACCCAGGGCCCCGTCATCTCCGCGGACATATCGGTCAAAAGGCGAGTTCACGCTGGTGAACGCGGCCACTTCGAACGCCGCGATTGCATTGGCTGCGTGCTGGAAGCCGAGCTCTGCCGGGGCAACCGTCGGGTAGGCCGTCTGGAACAGGGAGACGTATTCCGGGATGGCCAGGATACGATTAATGAGAGCAGCCCAGATAGCGGGCCGTTCCTCGTCACCGGGCTGGGCCAGCTCGTTCGGCACACCAAAACGATCGAGGTCGCCAACCTGTCCGCGCATCTCCAGCCTCGTCGTCACCGGGAACATCGCCTGGGCCGCGAGGGGACCCGAGAGGCCGGCGGGCAGCTGAACTCCGGCGGGCGTGTGGAAGTCGCCATTGCTGACCTGAGACACCCGCCCATCCCAGAACATGCGGCTAAATTCGGCGTATCCGCGATTGAAGAGCTCCTGCGAATTTCGCGGGGTGAATTGGGGGGCGGTGGAGAGAACTCGAGACCCGGCGGCCCCGGTGCCACCGGTGCCGATCGACATGGAGAGTCCATCCGACGTGCCGGATACCGGGTTGTGGCAGGTGGCGCAGGATACGTCCCGGTTGCCGCTCAGCACCTTGTCGAACATCAGTGCCTGTCCCAGACGCACCAGATCAGGGTCCTCGGGCGGCAGCGGCGAGAGCGGGGTGACATTGGCCTGCCCTAAAGCGTCCCGCACCTGGCTATCGAGGTCACTGCCTCCGACGGGCCCATCACCACAGCCGGCAGTCAGCATGGCTGCAGCGATTATCCAGAGGAGCCCTTTCATTTAACCACTATGGTACCAGTCATCCCCAGGCCATGCACCCCGCAGTCATAGGTGTAGGTGCCGGCATCCGGGAATGACGTGCTGAACACGCTTCCGTCATCGCTAAAGGCGGGGCTTTCGGGGAAGCCGGCATCGTCGAAGCGCACGGTGTGGGTTCCGGCTTCGGTCCAGGTCCAGGTGACCGTTCCGCCTGTTGCCACGGTATCGATGGCCGGATCCGTGGACCCGTTGCGGGCGCTCTGAAAAAGGATGTTCGCCACGTTGACGGTCGCGGTGGGCGGCGGCGTTTCTCCGGATCCAGCCGGGCCATCGCCACAGCTTGCCAAGAGTATGGCCGAGACCAGGGACAGGAGCCGCCTGGGGCGTGGTTGCATCATCCGTAGCCTCAGTTCAATCATAAGGTCTATCCTCCTTTAGCCCGCGAGCGGAAACCCCTCGCCCGCTGCAAGCCGACGCTCCAGCACCTGGTACTCGGCATCCGGATCGTAACCCGGGAACTTCTTCTTCGCCTGCTTGGCTGTCAGCCATTCGAGGAACTTCGACTCGACCGCTCCCGCGGAGGTCCTCTGCTCCCGGGCGGCTCCCACGGCCAGCTCGTCGGCGTACTCATTCTTGGGATGACCGGCATGGCCCCGGACCCAGGTCCATTGGACGTCGTGCTTCTTCGCGGCAGCCAGCAGGTCCTGCCACAGCTGAAGATTCTCGATTGGGCCCCCGGAGCGCTTCCACCCGCGAGCCACCCAGCCCGGTACCCACATACGCATCCCCTTCACGAGATACTCGCAGTCGGAAACCATGAGGACCCGCAGCCGGGCTCCCTTGGCGCCGAGCAGCTGTAGCGCGGTGGTTGCGCCGAGCAGCGCCATCCGATTGTTGGTCGTGCCCGGCGAGCAGCCATAAAAATCCCGGCGCTGAGTGCCTGATCTGGTCCTCGCCTCGATCAGACCTCCATACCCGCCGTGATTCTCTCCCTCCCGGCCATTCCCCAGACAGCTCTCGTCCAGATGCACGACGGCGATGGGGGTCACTCAATGACCTGAAAGCCGTCGATGTCGCCCAGATGAAACGTCAGCTCCTCGCCGGTCATCGGGAGCCGGCCCACGAACACTTCGTGCCGTCCCACGGAAGTCACCCGCAAGGCAACCACGATGTACTCGGTTCCCCGCCGTGAGATCGCTACCCGGAGTCCTCGCCGTGCCGCGGACTCCAGCTGATCCATACGTTGGGCGGTCCATCGGAGTGGTGACATCAAGGAAGGCCAGCGGCTCCCATGTTCTCAGCCGAGTTGTCGAGCGACGCGGACGTGTCCGGCGGGGCCGCCGGTCAGCCGGCCGATGACGCTGGCCGCTGGAGTATGCTCCTCGCGCAAGGCGGCAAGCAATGCACCTTCGTTCTCGGGCGGAACCGCCAGCAGCAGCCCCCCCGAGGTCTGGGCGTCCACACAGAGGTAGCGATCAGCCTGGCTCAGCTCGGCTGCCCACTCCACCCGGTCGGCGGCCGCGTAATTCCTCTCGGTGCCCCCGGACACGATTCCGCGGGAAACGAGATTTCGGGCGTGCGGCAGAATCGGGAGCGCTTCGAATGCGACCTCCGCCGCCACCTTGCTCGCGTCCAGCATGCCGGTGAGGTGACCGATCAGTCCAAACCCGGTCACATCCGTTGCGGCACTCACGCCGACCTTCAGAGCCGCGCGGGCAGCCCCATCGTTCAAGGTAGTCATGGAACGGACCGCGTCCCCCATTCCGGTCTCGAGGAGCGCATCACGCTTCAAAGCCGTGGCCAGAATACCGGTGCCAAGCGGCTTGGTGAGCACCAGAATATCGCCGGCACAGGCCGTGGCATTGGTGAGCATCCGGTCGGGGTGTACCTCACCGATCACGGTCATGCCGAAGATCGGCTCGACGGCGTCAATGGAATGGCCGCCAAGAATCAGACATTTCGCCCGCTCGGCTACCTCCGCGGCTCCACGGAGCACCTCGGCCAGCATCTCGAACGGAACCCGGTCGCTGGGCCACCCGAGCAGGTTGAGGGCAAACAGCGGCGTCGCGCCCATCGCGTAGATGTCGCTCAGTGCGTTGGCGGCCGCGATTGCGCCCCACGATGCCGGGTTGTCGACGATGGGGGTAAAGAAGTCCACCGTCGTGACCAGGGCCCGATCCGGAGACAACAGAAACACCGCGGCGTCGTCCCTGGTGGCGGCGTCGATGAGGACTCGGGGGTCCACGATGGGGGGCAGATGGCGCAGGACCTGCGCCAGGTCGGCTGGGCCGAGCTTACAGGCTCAGCCGGCGCCGTGCGAGAGCGCCGTCAGACGAATGCGGGGCTTCTGGTCCATCGGGCCATCCGGCATCCTACATCTCCTTCCCGGCCCAGATCAATGAGCGCAAGGCAATCAGGGTCCGTTCCTGCTGAGCGGTAGAGCCGAAACTCCCGTCGATCCGCTGGCGGGCCAACAACGCCGGGACTGCCCGGCGAACAGTTGCCTGGGCATCCCTGGTCCCGATCGCCAGCAAGGCCTCCAGGGTGTGAAACAGGTCGGCGTGCACCCAGGTGCCGTCCTCGGACTGGTTTGCCGCCACCGCGCCGGCCAGCCTGGGAAGGATCTCCTGGTGAGCCTCGGCAGCAAACGCAAGCGTGTGAATTCCCGCCACGATCATGTCGGGTGCGAAGTACCCGCTCCAATCATCCCATTGCTCCTGCAGCTGAAACAGACTGAGAAGGTGCTGCTCGACCCCCGGCCGTTTCTCCATCCGGCCCCGGAGGGCGGCCCGCAGCGCCAGGCAGCTGATTGCAAAGCGGGCCGCGGGCTCCGCCCGGAACACCTTCCCGTTGGGAAACATGACCGGCGCGAAGCGGTGCATCGGTGGAGCGGGGGAGAAGAAGCCCGAGATGAAATGTTCGCAGGCGCGATGCGCGTGGCGTGGAGGAGTACATCCTTCGCTGAATGCGCCGGGCTTGCTCTGGAGGCCGAGCACCCAGCCCATGACCCGCACGGTGCCGGCCTGGTCGCCGTCACTGCCCAGGTCCAGAAGCTCGTGGGCCCGCCAGACAGTGGCGACCACTGCACCGGAGATGCTGCCATCCATTCCGGTTTCCGCTCCCATGTCGTCCACCAGGCGCCTGGCCAGCAGCTCGTCCCCGGGAGCCGGCTGCCCCAGGGCCTGGCGAGCCAGCACGCCCTGCCGCGTGGACAGCTCGGCGAAGAACAGCTGAAGCCGCTCGATTCCGTCCTGCATGCCTGTGGCTCTCACGATTTACCAGGTGGCGCGAATTGAGTCGGCGTCGAGCAAATACCCTCGCGCCATAACGGAGGTGATGGCGCGGGTGTTACGGATATCCACCAGCGGGTCCTTGGACAGCACCAACAGGTCGGCCACCTTGCCCGGCGCGAGAAGGCCGAGCGAGTCGACCCCGATCAAGACCGCGCCGTTGCGAGTGGCGGCCCGTATCGCCTCTCTCGGCGTGAGCCCGGCCCGGACCAGGAGCTCCATCTCGCGGTGCTCGCTGTAGCCCGGGACCAGCATCGGACCGGCGGCGTCGGTTCCGGCGGCTAGCCGCCCTCCGGCGGCGGCAAACTGTCGGATGAACAGGTCCTGATTGGCCCGTGACTTCTGGAATGCCTCGAAATCAGTCTCGGTCCAACTGATGCGGGCGATGAGCCCTTGTACATCCCACTCCTTCCGCTCGGCCTCGGGGACATCCTGAAGGACTGGATCTCGCAACAGGCCGGGCTCGTTCAGGCGGCTCAGGGTTTCGTGCAACACGAGGGTGGGGACGAGCGTGATCTTTCCTTCCGCCAGCCGGTTCGCCACCCGCGCCAAAGCCGCCGAATCCAGACCGGCCCAGCTGCGCTCGGAGGCGGTCCATCCGGGGAAGAATCCGCGGTAGTGAGCGCCGAACAACGACTTCGCATTGGGTGAGGCCGCCTCGGGAACGCCAGTCAGGTGTTCGATGGATGCGACGCCGGCCTTGGCCGCGGTCACGGCGTCGGTCAGCCCGAGGTGGGCGCTCACTCCGAGATTGAAAACCCGCGCCTCTTCGACAATGGCCCGCAGGAGTGGCGGATCGATGCGAGTGTAAACCTTTACGAAGTCGGCTCCAGCGCTGACCAGTCGGTCCGCGCCTTTCCGGGCCTCATCTTCGTTGTTGACGCCGATGGCGTCCGGAAAGGTGGCAGGCAGTCCATCGATCATGGCGCCGGCCGCGTACACTCGCGGTCCCTCGGGCGCTCCCGGAGCAGAGCCCTTCTTGAGCCTGGTCAGCGAAGCCATTCCGCCGTGTGCGTCTCGAACGGTGGTCACGCCCCAGGCGAGAAAGCGGGGCCGGGCCCAGGATGCGGCCGGGGCCAGGTGCACGTGGGCATCGATCAGCCCCGGGATGATCCAATGCCCGGTAACGTCGACCTCGCGAGTTCTGCTGGGGAGCTGGAAGTCGGTCCGCAGTCCGACGGACTCGATCCTGCCCTCGCGCACCACGACCGCCGCGTTTGCCACCGGCGGCCCACCGCTGCCGTCGATGAGCGTGGCTCCCACCAGGGCGACACCGTCCTGGTTCCCCGGCTTGCATCCGAGCAGGAGCGCCCCGGTCAGGGCAAGGCGCCCGAGCAGGTAGCTAGTCTGGATCACTGGAGGAGTGGTCGTGAAGAATTTTCCAACCTTCTGGCTGGCGCTCCATGACGAGGGTGAAGGGCCCGCTGGCGGTGACCTCGGCTCCCCGCTGAAGAATGAAGCGCGCGGTCACCAGGGCGAGGGTGGGGCTCAGGCCGCGGACCTTCAACTCCTCGAAATGGAGACTGTCCCGTCTGGCGCCGGACGCGAACCGGGGCGCGTAGTTCTCCCGGATGAAGCCGATCCCCTCTCTGGCCCGCCGGCCATCGATGAAGGTGGTCGTGCTCTCCGGTGCATAGTCCGACAGAAACTCGTCCAGGTCACCCCGGTTCCAGTCACGAGCCGCGCGGTCCATCTGCGCCGAGATGAGGCGAGTCAGGGCAGCCGAATCGGTACCGGGCGAGGGGGGCGTGGTGGGACTTACGCTCCCACGGCAGCCCGCGAGGACGATGGCCACGAGGACCATGGCGCGCATGAAGATATCGTCGGAAAAGATGCTGGAAGGTGGGCGGTCGCACCCGGCGATGCAAGTTCTATCGCGCCCGGCTTATAATTGGGCAATGACCGACGTCCAGCCGCAACTGTCGGCCGAGGCCTCCCCTCGGCGCGTTAGCGCCGTTCCCCAACAACCGATATCGGCCTACGGTCTGATAGGCGACATGCGAACCGCGGCGCTGATCGGCCTCGACGGCTCCATCGATTGGTGTTGCATGCCCCGGTTCGATAGCGGGAGCGTGTTTGCCTCCCTGCTGGACCCGGAGCGGGGTGGCTCCTGGTCGGTGCGCCCCGAGGGGAAGTGGACCTCCACTCAGCGCTATCTCCCGCGAACCAATGTCCTGGAGACGACGTTTCGCACCCCGGACGATGGGGTTGTGAGTGTGATCGATTTCATGCCGGTGGGCCTGGACGGCCAGCCCTCTGGCGAGCATCCGGAGATCCACCGCCGGTTGCGCTGCAGTCGCGGTCGGGTAGCCATGAACATGGTCTTCATGCCGCGCTTCGAGTACGGTGCCCGGGCCACCCGGCTGGAGTCATTGCGAGCAGGCCTCTTCGCCACCGACCGCACCGACCAGGTCCTCACCCTGTCCAGCGGGAAGCCATTCGAGTGGGTGATCGAGCAGTCGGTCGCGACCACCCGGTTCGAGCTGGAAAAGGGCGAAGAGCGCTGGATGGTGCTGCGCTACGACGACGACGATATCCATCCCGTCGATCGGTACGAGAGCGCCCGCAAGCTCGATGACACCGCGGCATTCTGGCAGAAATGGTCGTCCAAGGTGCGCTACAAGGGGCCATACCGGGGCATGGTGAAGCGCTCGGCGCTCGCGCTCAAGCTGCTCACCCATGCTGAGACGGGTGCCCTCATTGCTGCACCCACCACCTCGCTGCCGGAGACGATCGGCGGAGTGCGCAACTGGGACTACCGCTTCGTGTGGCTCCGGGACGCCGCATTCACCCTCGCGGCCCTCGACAATGTCGGCCACTATCGCGAGGCCGACCAGTTCATGCGCTTTCTGAAAAAGGTGTGCCGGCACGAGGGCGGCGGACATCTGCAGATCATGTACGGGATCGACGGGCGCCGCGACCTCATCGAGCGACAGCTCGATCACCTGAGCGGGTATCGTGGGTCGCGTCCAGTCAGGGTCGGCAACGGGGCTGTGGGCCAGCTCCAGCTCGACGTGTACGGCGAGGTCATGGAGACCGCCGATATCTGGCGGCGCAACCACGAGATGACCGAGGGCACCTGGCGGGTGCTCCGAGGCCTGGTCGACTGGGTGTGTGGAAACTGGCACCTGCCCGACTCGAGCATCTGGGAGGTGCGGGGCGAGGTGCGCCACTACGTGTTCAGCAAGGTGATGAGCTGGGTGGCGCTCGACCGCGGAGTCCGGATGGCAGAGGAGCTGAGTCTCGAGGGAGACACGGCCGCCTGGCGCACCGCGCGTGATACCCTGCACGCGGAGATCATGGAGCGAGGATGGAGCGAAGCAAGACAGTCATTCGTCCAGTCGTACGACGACGACGTCCTCGACGCGGCGACCCTGGCCATTCCGATGTTCCGATTCCTGCCCTGGAACGATCCCCGTGTCCACAGCACCGTGCGGGCCGTGGCCCGGGAGCTCACCACGGTGGATGGGGAGCTGGTGTATCGATACCGGCAACCGGATGGGCTGGAGGGCGAGGAGGGGGCCTTCTCGATCTGTACCTTCTGGCTGGCGCAGGCCCTGGCGATGATCGGCGACCGGGAGCGGGCCGAGCGCATCTTCCGGCGAATGCTCCGGCACGCCAACCATGTCGGGCTTTATTCCGAGGAGATTGACCCGGCCAGCGGGGAGTTCCTGGGGAACTTCCCGCAGGCCTTCACGCACATTGCATTGATCAACTGCGCCGCGGCCCTCGCCCGAGTCGAGGGCCGAACCTAGTCAGAGGCTAGCGCCGCCGACCGCCCTTTTTCGCCCGCTTCCGGGACGACGACCGGGCCGAGCCCTTCCTCGCTGACTTCCCGCGCTTGGCGGCGCGACGGGCGCCTTTCTTGGCCGACTTGCGGGCAGATTTCCTGGCGGGCTTCTTGGCGGACGATTTCCGGGCGGCCTTCTTGGCGCCCTTTTTAGCGGCTTTCCGGGTCGATTTCTTGCTGGACTTCTTGGCTGACTTCCTGGTTGCCGTCTTCCTGGCGGCCTTCTTCCGCGGACGGGCCGGCTTGGTACGGGCCGCAGGCTCGTTATAGTCGTTGTACGACGAGGGGGAGGAGGAGGACGCTGAAGAAGGAGCGTTATCCATCGGCAGCGGATCCATCCATCCAGAGCCGGACCAGCCCATCTCCATATAATGAAGCTCGGCCATCTTTCGCTTCCTCCGAACGCATGTGCGGCGCCACCCGCCGACGGTTTCGAGGCGC
>JALYPB010000288.1 GCA_030856585.1 Gemmatimonadota bacterium
TCTCCGTACTGGCCCTCGGCGAGTACGTCGCGGACGTGCTGCCCGGGACACCGAACCGAACCAAGCCGGGACCATTGGTGGCGCGGATCGTGATGGGCGGCTTGGCTGGGGCCTGCATCAGCGTGTCGGCTGGGCACTCCTGGCTGGCCGGAGCGGTGCCGGGCGCGATAGGCGGAGTAATCGGGGCTTTCGCGGGTTACGAGATCCGCCGACGCGTGGTGAGCGGCGCCAAGGTGAAGGACGCGGTGGTCGGGGTGACTGAGGACCTGGTGGCGATCGGACTTGCCTATGCCTTGCTGGTCTCTGTGGAAATGTGAGAAATGTGCACGGCTGGGGATAAAAAACTGCCTCTTGCGCGCGCGAAATCCTCTTCCTATACTGTCGTCGCCAAGTTGAGAATTGATCGTTTTCCGCTTGGATAGACGAGACCAATCGCGTGTTTCGTCCACGTCGCACTTGCGCCGCAACGTGCCGAGCAAGAGGCTGATCCGCGATTCAGCCGACTTGTAGCGCTCGATCTGGCGAACCGGATGGTCGCAAGCCATCCGGGAATAGAAAGCCGGAGCTCCAGAGGCCTAATCGCAAACGCTTCAGTTAGCGATGGCCAAAGGAAGAAGAACGGAGAAGTAAATTCTCCGCCTTCGGCTAGCCAGAACGAAAGACGGCCCGCGTTCCCTTCACGGGGAGCTCGGGCCGCTCTTTTTTTTGGGGCTACTGGCTATGGGCTATGGGCTATGGGCTATGGGCGGTTGGACGTCCGCTGGGTCGTGCCAGCTAGGTTGGCAACGTCGAACAGGTCTGCCTCCTCCGCTCGACTCCGGATGGCAGCGGCCGCCCCGGAACTCAAAGTCGCTCCCGAGCAGGATCCGCGCTCCATCTATCTCCACTATCACGGGAGCCGGGAAGGAGGCCACGAGGTGAGCGAGCGAGTCGGCCGACGTCCACATGTGAACGGGCAGCGTCGGGTAGTGATCGGCGCATTCGGTTCTGAGTCTCGCCTGGCGCACCGTGCTCGGTTTATCCAACTCGGCCTCCCCTAGGGAAAAACCTGATCCTTGTATCTCCTACAACCAACATGGCCCCGCGGGCGGGCTCTCCGTGGTGCCGGGGGTCACCCACGATCGGGCTAGGTGGGCCGCCTTACCGCCTCACCGCCGCTCCCACCCGCTGGACGATCACCTCATGCCGCTTGCCGTCGTCCACCAGCCGGATTCCTCCGTCCGGCACCGCCTCTCCGTCCACCGTTACCTCGACCGGTCCGTTCGTCCCGCCATCTTCGTTCTGCACCACAATGGCGTAGACACTGCCGCCGTGCCGGTACTCGATGCTGTATCCCTTCCACGCCGCCGGCGCCCTTGGCTCAATGAACAGTGTGTCGCCCCGCTTCTTGAGACCCAGGATCCCCTCCAGTCCGACGCGATACATCCAGCTCGCCGAGCCGGTGTACCAGGTCCAGCCACCGCGGCCCAGCTGGCCCTTGGCGGTGTAGACGTCCGCCGCGACGACGTAGGGTTCGACCTTGTAGGTGGCGACTTCCTCCGGCGTGCGGGCGTGGGTGAGCGGATTGATCATCTGGTAGAGCTCGAAGGCGCGGTCGTGATTGCCCTGGAGTGCGGTGGCCAACACAGCCCATAGCGCGGCGTGGGTATACTGCGCCCCGTTCTCCCGGACGCCGGGCAGGTATCCCTTGATGTAGCCTGGGTCTTTCTCCGTTGTGTCGAACGGCGGTGTGAGCAGCATCAGCAACCGCGCGTCATCATTCACCAGATGTTCTTCGAGCGACCGCATGGCCAACGTCCGCCGGTCCGCCGATCCCGCCCCGGAGATCACGCTCCAGCTCTGAGCAATCGAATCAATCCGGCACTCGTCGCTCTCCCGCGAGCCCAGCGGGCTGCCGTCGTCGAAGTAGGCCCGGCGATACCACTCACCATCCCAACCCTGCGCCTCCACCGCCACCGCGTAGGCGTCGGCCTGGCGCCTGAACTCGGCCGCAACGCCCGAGTCGCCATGCGAATCGACGTGATCGGCAAATGATCTCAGCGTCGTGACGAGGAACCACGCCAGCCAGACGCTCTCGCCCCGTCCCTCCACACCCACCCGATTCATCCCGTCGTTCCAGTCGCCGATGCCGATCAGCGGCAGGCCGTGCGCGCCGGTGGTGCAGGCCTTTCTCAGGGCGCGGAGGCAGTGCTCGTAGACGCTGCCGTGCTCGTCGGCCACCTCGGGGAGATCGTAAAGCTCGTGCTCGTCGGGTGCCAGCGGGCGCATGGTGAGGAAGGGCACGTACTCGTCGAGCACCGTCGCGTCGCCCGTGGTCCTGACGTAGTGGTCCACCACGTACGGCAGCCAGGCCAGGTCATCCGAGAAGCGGGTTCGCACGCCGCGGCCGCTCTGTGGGTGCCACCAGTGCTGCACGTCGCCCTCGAGGAACTGGCGTGCGGACGAGCGGAGAATCTGCTCCCGCGCCATCGCCGGCTCGGCGTAGACCAGGGCCATCACGTCCTGAAGCTGATCGCGGAAGCCGTAGGCCCCGCTGCTCTGGTACAGCGCCGAGCGGGCCCACATCCGGCAGGCGAGCGCCTGGTAGAGCGTCCACCGGTTGATCATCGCGTCGAAGGTGGGCTCCGGCGTCTTGACCGTGACCACCGAGAGCCGCTGGTCCCAGCGCGCCACGGTGCCGGCGATGGCGCTGGTGGCCTTCTCGAGATTCTGGTAGTCGGCCAGCGCCTTCCGGGCCTTGGCCTCGCTGTCGCAGGCGCCGAGCAGGATGGCGATCTCCCGAGTCTCACCCGGCTCCAGCTCGATCACGCACTGGAGCGCCGCGCAGGGATCGATGCCCGCCCCGGTGATTCCGCCGAGCATGCCGTCGGGGCGAAGCGCCGCCGGTGCCTCCGCGCTGCCGTTCCGTCCCAGGAAATCCCGCCGGCTGGCGGTGTACGCGGTGACCGGCTCGCTCATGGCGTGGAACGCGGTCCATCCGGCGAACAGCGGATCGAAGGAGTTCCGGGCCAGGATCGCCTCCTGCTCGCGGTCGAACTCGGTGCGCACCTGGTGCTGAGTGTGCTCCCGGAGAACGCCCAGGGTCCATTCCATGTAGGTGGTCACGCTGAGCCGGCGGGTTGAATCGGCGCGGTTGGTCACCTTGAGCACCGCCAGCTTGACCGGCGCGTCTTCCGCCATACCCAGCGTCAGATGCGTAACGATGCCGCCGTGATCCTGGGCGAAGGTGGAGGAGCCCGCGCCGTGGCGAACGGTGTAGGGTGCGTCCTCCCGGATCGGTCCCGGCGTTGCGCACCAGAGCTCACCGGTCTCGGTGTCCTTGAGGTAGATGACCTCGGTGACCGGATCGCTGGCCGGATCGTTGTGCCACGGCGTGAGGCGGAAGAAGTAACTGTTCTCCGCCCAGGTGAATCCGCCGCCCCGCTCGGTCACCACGAACCCGCCGTGACGGTTGGCGATCACGTTTGCCCAGGGCGCCGGGGGCACCCGGTCTCCGTTGACCCGGATCTCGTAGTCGCCCTGCTCGGTCAGGCCGCCGAACCCGTTGTCGAGCGTCAGCTTCCTCGCTTCCACCGTTGGCTTGATGCGTGATGGCCGGAACAGGGAGACGGGCGACGTTAGCGGGGCCAGCAGTCTAGGCAGGCCGGCGCTGATCCGCCGCACCGCACGCGACACCCGCGAGTCGCTCCGGGCCGGTGCCCGCGGAATCACCTGAAGATCATCAAAGTCGTCGCTTGGCAGCTCGTCCGGCATCGCGGTCGCCAGGATCTTGCCCAGCGCGCGGCCGTCGCAGGGGATGTGCACCCGGGCGGTGGCGCGGAGCATCAGGAGCTCGTCCGGCTTCAGTTGGTCCTTCCGCCGCACGAACACGCCACCCGCCTTGTCGATCGAGGTGATGTCGGCGATGGCGTAGACCGCACCCGTGATCCGGTCGGACAAGTCCTGGAAGTAGGTGCTCGGATGACCGTTGAGCACGACCAGGTCCACCATCATGCCGCGGCGTCGCCAGTAGCGGTGCGCCGTCAGCAGCTGCCGCAGCGTGGGCAGTCCTTCGGGACCGTCGATCGTGGCCAGCAGGATCGGCCAGTCGCCGGAGACGCCGTTGGCCCAGAGGTCGGGTTGCGAGCCCCGGTTGCGGCGCAGCTCCGACTGCGGCGCCCTGAGCGCCGGGCTGCCATAGAGGAGAAAGCCGGCCAGCTCCTGATAGACCGCGGCATCGCCGGGTGTGAGATGGAACTCGCGCAGCTCCACTTGGCTGGAGGTCCAAGCAAGGTCGAGCGCGCGCTGCGCGGCGTGATGGTCGCGATAGCGGTCGGCCAGCTCAAAGGCCCGGTCCCGGCTGGTGGCGACGAGAGTGGTGAAGGCCACCGATGCCGACTGTCCCGGGTCCAGCAGCACCCGGGTGCGCAGCGCGAAGATCGGGTCGAGCACCGCGCCCGTGGTTCCCGAGAGCGGTCCGTCCTGCACCATCGAAATGGGGTCGCGGGTAGAGCGGCCCCGTCCGAGGAAGCGGGACCGGTCGGTCTCGCAGGTCACCTGTCCCACCCGGTCGTTGCCGCCATCCACCACGTGCACCACCCAGAGTGGCTTCTCGGTCGCCGAGCGGGGGCGGCGGGTGGCGGTGACGGCACCGGCCCACTCATGCCACTCGGTCTCCACGAAGAGGTTGCCGAACGCGGGATGGGCGCGGTCCGCCTCGGGCTGCGAGAGCACGATCTCGCCGTAGCTGGTGAGCTCGATCTCGCGAGCATCTTCCGAGTTGTTCGTCACCGTAATCCGGCGCACCTCGGCCGAGTCCTGCGGCACCACCGCGATCTCGGTACGGGTCTCGATGTCGCCATCCGCCCGGTGGAAGGTGACCCGGTCGGTGGCGAGGAAGGCGTTGTACCAGTCGGCCGGCGCGCACACCGGCTGATGGGCCGCCGACCAGACCCGGCCGGTCGAGACGTCCTTCACATAGCAGAACTGCCCGGTGGAGTCGCGAGTGCCGTCGGACTGCCAGCGGGTTACCGCCAACCCCTCGTACCGGCTATAGCCCGCGCCGCAGTGGCCCACCATGATGGTGTAGGGCAAATGACCTAGCAGGGCGACATGGGGCGACGGCGTATCGGTGATCTCGATCTGCCGCACCGACGGACGCTCGTTCTCCGCTTCGGGCATGCCCTCGTCCAACCTCGCCGCCTGCGCCCTCTGCGGCACCAGCCGGCGCGGAATCCGTTCGTGCAGCAGCAGCTCGGCCGAGCGTACCACGGGGTCGGTATGAAACCGGCGCTGCCACACCTGCGAGGTCAGCACGTTGGTCAGCGCCACCATGGCCATGCCGAGGTGGTGGGCCATGTAGGCGCCGACGACGTGGTTGTCGCTCTCGGGATCGGGACGGGTGTAGTCGATGGCATCGCGGAAGCCGTAGCGGCCCAGCGCGCCTCGGGTCTCCAGCAACTTCAGGTTCTCCAGAGACCGCTCCGGGTCCACCATGGCGGCAAGCACCGAGGCATAGGGAGCCACCACCAGCTCGCGGCCGAGTCCGCGCTTGAGGGCCAGGTCGGGCACGCCGAACGGGCGATACTGGTAGGTCTGGTGCCGGTCGCGCACGTTGTACGCGCTCTCGCTCACGCCCCACGGCACCTTGCGCTCCGCGCCATAGGCGATCTGGCGGGTGAGGGCGCCATGGTAGGTCTGGCTCAGCATCGTGAACGGGAAGGAGCGCATCACCAGGAGCGGCATCAGGTACTCGAACATGCTCCCGCTCCACGACACCAGCGCCGGCTCGCCCGCCGCGTAGGTCAGGGTGCGGCCCAAGCGAAACCAGTGGTCC
>JALYPB010000316.1 GCA_030856585.1 Gemmatimonadota bacterium
GAGCGGGGCTTCTTCCAGGAGGCCATTGCCCGGAGTGCCTATGAGATCCAGAAAGCCCAGGAGTCGGGTGAGCGGGTAGTGGTGGGCGTCAATCGCTACGTCGATGATTCGCCGCCGCTGTCGATTCAGGTCCCTGATTTTACGGCTCTGGAGGGTGAACAACGCGCCCGTCTCGCTGAGGTCAAGCAGCGACGTGATGGCGCCGCTGTCTCGGTTGCGGTGAAGAACGTGCGCGATGTGGCGCGCGGCTCGGATCCTCTCATGCCGGCCATCATCGACGCCGTCCGCGCCCGTTCGACACTCGGCGAGATCAGCGACACCCTGCGTGAGGTCTGGGGGGTCTACCGTCCGGCGTAAAGCGGATTACAGCAGCGCAGATCCGGTGTGAGTCCACAGAGGTATAGCGGCTTCATAGTACCCATGTTAACCACGAAGGACACGAAGGCTGCGGCTGACCGCCTCTATTACGGCATCGTCGGCGCCGCGATTGAGGTGCATAGACAGTTGGGTCCCGGGCTGCTCGAGTCTGCTTATGAGGCCTGTATCTGGAGAGAGCTGGCGTTCCGCGGGATTGAGTTTGACCGGCAAGTCGCCCTTCCACTCCGGTATCGAGAACGGTAGTCGATTGTGGCTATCGTCTTGACTTGTTAGTTGGCCGGCTGGTAATCGTAGAAATCAAGTCGGTCTCCAAGGTTCTTCCAATTCATCGTGCTCAGCTCTTGACCCACTTGAGGCTTCTAAACCTTGACCTGGGGTTTGTCATCAACTTTAACGTCGAAAGACTTCGGCTGGGACTCCATCGAATCGTGTTGGGCTGACAGAACCTTCGTGTCCTTGGTGGTAAATTCTCCCCCGAGTCATCTGCGCTTGTACGCTTCTTCCCGGCTCGATAAGTTTAAAAGCTGATTTCGTTTACCTCCACGCGGGCGACCATGCCGACCTACGAGTACCAGTGCCCGGAAGGGCACGAGTTCGAGCTCTTTCAGAAGATGAGCGAGAAGCCACGCGCCAAGTGTCCGGTGTGCGGGAAAACCGCGATCCGCCAGATCTCCGGCGGAGCGGGGTTGGTATTCAAGGGCAGCGGCTTCTACATCACCGACTACGGCAAGGACGGGAAGGGCCCGCGCAAGGATCCCTCCGAGAAGTCTGACAGCGGAAGCTCCAAAGAGGCCAAGCCGGCGGCCGAGTCCAAGGCTGACGCCTCGTCAAAGTCCGAGAGCAAACCCGCCCCCAAGACGGAAGCCAAGTCCGACAAGCCCAGTAAGAACCGCGGGAAGGCCGCTCCCGAGTGAGCGAAACCCTTCGCGCCGAGCTGTCGCGGGTGGCGGCGCGGCTCGGTGCTGACGGAATCGAGTTCGTGCTGGAGCGGCCTCGAGACGCGGGCCACGGCGACTTGGCAACCAACCTCGCCATGGTGCTCGCGCGGCGCGAACGTGCCAACCCTCGCAAGACTGCCGAGCGGGTGCTTCAGGAGCTCCATCTCTCATCCGATCTGGTGGAGAAGACCGAGATTGCCGGCCCCGGCTTCATCAACTTCTGGCTGGCGGGCGATCAGTTGGCTGGTGTGCACCGACGTATCCTCTCCGAAGGCGCCAACTACGGACGGAGCGAACGGGGCCGGGGGCTCGACGTCAACGTGGAGTTCGTCTCCGCCAATCCGACCGGCCCCCTTCACGTCGGCCACGGTCGTCAGGCAGCCCTGGGTGACGCGATCGCATCGCTGCTTCAGTGGACCGGACACACCGTGGTCCGCGAGTTCTACTACAATGACGCCGGCGTTCAGATCGCCAATCTGGGGGAGAGCGTCCAAGCGCGGGGGCGCGAGGCGCGCGGGGAGGCGGTCTCGATTCCCGAAGGCGGCTACCACGGCGAGTATATCAAGGAGATCGGCGCCACTTACGTTCGGGAGCATCCGGATGACCCGCGCGCCGACCGGGCGGAGGACGTCCGGCGGGTGGCGGTGCGCGAGCTGCGGAAGGAGCAGGACCGGGATCTGAAGGCTCTCGGCGTGGTATTCGACGTCTATTTCCTGGAATCCTCGCTCTACTCCGCGGGCAAGGTGAACGCCGTGGTCAGTGCGCTCGATGCTCGGGGTCAGACCTACGAGAACGAAGGCGCGCTCTGGCTCCGCACCACCGCTTACGGTGACGACAAGGATCGGGTCATGCGAAAGTCCGACGGTACGTTTACCTACTTCGTACCCGACGTGGCCTACCACGTCACCAAGTGGGAACGAGGCTTCCGCCGGGCGATCAACGTGCAGGGAGCTGATCACCACAGCACGGTGACCCGGGTCCGCGCCGGTCTGCAAGCGCTGGGGATAGGAGTTCCACCGGACTACCCGGAATACGTGCTGCACCAGATGGTGACTGTCAAGAAAGACGGCGAGGAGGTGAAGATCTCCAAGCGCGCCGGCAGCTACGTCACCGTGCGGGAGCTCATCGACGACGTCGGCATCGACGCGGTACGCTACTTCTTCCTCATGCGGAAGGGCGACTCGCACCTCGAGTTCGATGTGGACCTGGCCCGGGAGCAGAGCGACAAGAATCCGGTCTTTTATGTGCAAATGGCGCATGCGAGGCTGAGCGGGATCTTCCGCACCGCCGATCGGAGCCCGGACTCGGTGACTGGAGATCTCGCCGTGGACGCGCTCCCTGTGCCGCAGGACATCGAGCTACTCAAGAAGCTGGCCGCCTTCCCTGAAGTTTCGGAGGCGGCGGCGCGCGAGCGAGAGCCTCACCGCATTGCGACATATCTCGACGACCTGGCCACCATCGTGAACGGCTGGTATCACCACACCCGCACCGTCGGGGCTCCTGAGGGCCCTTCCACCGAGCAGGCCCGGCTGCTGCTGGCCCGCGCCGCGCGAACCGTCCTGGCTAATGCGCTTGGGCTGCTCGGCATTTCCGCCCCTGACAGGATGTAATCGGATGTCATTGCTCGTCGTCGGAAGCATAGCGCTCGACTCCATCTTCACTCCGTTCGGCGAGACCGCGGACGCACTGGGTGGCTCGGCCATGTACTTCAGCGTTGCGGGATCCATTTTGCATCCGGTACAGGTGGTTGGGGTGGTCGGCCAGGACTATCCGTACTCGGAGCTGGAGCGGCTGGCCTCCCGGGGTATCGACTGGTCCGGGGTTGAACGGGCACAAGGGGAGAGCTTTCGCTGGAAAGGGAAATACTCGTACGATCTTCAGAGTCGCGAGACGCTGGAGACCCGGTTGGGCGTTTTCGCCGACTTCCAGCCCAAGCTGCCGGCCTCCTTCCGTTCGTCCCGTTTCCTGTTTCTGGGGAACATCGATCCCGAGCTCCAGCTGGGCGTGCTGGACCAGGTGAAGAATCCCGAGCTGGTGGTGTGCGACACCATGAATTACTGGATTCAGAGTAAGAAGGCCGATCTCATGCGTCTGCTGAGCCGGGTGGACGTCCTGATGGTAAACGATGGTGAAGCGCGCGAGCTGAGCGGCGACTGGAACATCCATCGGGCGGGGCGCTGGATACTGAGCCACGGTCCCAAGCGGGTGGTCATCAAACAGGGCGAGCACGGAGCGCTGCTGATCGAGGCGGACCGTACCTTTTACGTTCCGGCCTTTCCCCTCGAGACCGTCTTTGACCCGACCGGCGCGGGGGACGCCTTTGCCGGCGGGTTCATGGCCTACCTGGCGCGCACGCGGACGGTGACTGAGGACAACCTTCGCCGTGCGATGGTATACGGAGCGGCGCTGGGGTCATATGCCGTCGAGCAGTTTGGCATCCGCGGCTTCGAACACCTAACCCTGGCCGATGTGGAAACGCGAGTTCGTGCCTTCCAGGATCTGACCCACGTGCCGCTGGCCAAGGCGCTGGCGTGAAAAAAACCGCCGGCGCGCCCCGTGAATACGCCGCGGCCGGCGTGGACCTCGAGACGGCGGAGGCGGCCAAGGCGCGCATAGGCGACCTGGTGGCAGGCACCCGCACCGAGCTGTCTACCGGCCGGGTCGGGGCATTCGGTGGCATGGTGCGGATCCCCGCCGGCATGCAGCGGCCCACGCTGGTCCTCAGCACCGATGGGGTCGGCACCAAGGTTCTCGTCGCGTTACAGGCGGAACGTTTCGATACCGTCGGTGAGGACCTCGTCAACCACAGCGTGAACGACATCCTGGTGCACGGGGCCACTCCCATCGCCTTCATGGATTACATCGCCGGCGCCGGGCTCGGTGTGGAGCAGATCGCGCAGATTGTGGAGGGCATCGCCCGCGGATGCCGTCTGCATGGGATGGCGCTCGCCGGTGGTGAGACGGCGCAGATGCCTGGCCTGTACCAGCCTGGCACCTACGATCTGGCCGGCACGATTATCGGGGTGGTGGAGGAAGATCGTGCGCTGCACGGTGACGACATCACCCCGGGAGACATCCTGCTGGGCTACGGGTCCACCGGGCTGCACACCAATGGCTACACGCTCGCCCGTCGAATTGTCTTCGAACAGATGGGTTTGGACCTGGCGGACCAGCTGGGGGACACCGGGCAGACCGTCGCCCAAGCCCTGCTGGCGGTCCATCGGAGCTACTACCGCAGCGTGGTACCGGTGCTCGACCGCGTGCACGGTCTGGCACATATCACAGGGGGAGGGATAGGGGGTAATCTGGTGCGGATATTGCCTGCTGAGAGTCAGGCGACGGTGGATCCCGACAGCTGGGAGCTGCCGCCGCTTTTCACGACGTTGCAGCAGGCAGGGCGGGTCTCCACCGGGGAAATGCGAGACGTTTTCAACCTTGGCGTTGGCCTGATCGCCGTGCTGCCCCCAGACGGCGTAGCGGCTGCCCAGAGCGCCGCTGCTGCCGACGGGGTCCCCACTTGGGTGATGGGCGAGATTCATCGTGGCAGCCGCACCGTGCGTTTCGCCCGTCCGTAACGGAGAATACGATGCGCGCCGTCCCTCTCGTCTCAGGCATGTTCCTGGTTGCACTGGTCTCGCCCGTATTCGCCCAAACACCCGAGTGCTCGACTTACGCCGGCAACGCCCAGCGGGTTTGTGCCGCGGCGGTGGACGGCACCCGCGCCCTTCACCCGCTCATGGGCATCCTGGTAAGCGGCGGCAATCCGACCATTGGCACTGCCGCCCCGCTGGGCGGCCTCGGTCACGCTTCACTTACGTTGCGGGCCAATGCGGTCCAGGTCGTACTTCCGGATCTCACGTACAACGGCAGCGCCTCGTCAGTGCCGGTGGGAGATAAGCTGTGGGCCCCGGCTCCTCTGATCGAAGGCGCCCTGGGTGTGTACGGCGGAATCGGGAATGGGCTGCTCGCCGTGGATCTGCTC
>JALYPB010000317.1 GCA_030856585.1 Gemmatimonadota bacterium
CCACTGCAGGATACCCGGAGAGGGGGCGGGGGTCGGCGAGATGGGTCTCCCGGCGCTGCCGACGGCGGCTCAACGCCGATATTCGCGGACCGAAACTCACCTACAATGTGACAACCGTCGGAGCTGGTCGTCAGGGGTAGGCGAAGACTACCGGCCGGTTACCCAACCAAGGGATCGGAGGGCACCCCTTGTCCAACTGAGCCGCGCGCAGGATCGGGTTGTGGCTCCGCTTGTCGAACCGCACCAAGATCCGGTCGGGTTGCACTTCCACCCGGCCGCCCGTCTCGACGAACTTGCGGTAGACCCCCTTCGGGCCGGACTTGTCGAAGCCGTGCAACTGATGCGACAGCCAGCGGTAGCAGCCATTGGCGAGAACCGTCAGCGCCACATCCAGGTCCACGTTCAACCGCACCTCGCTGGCCAGGCAGTCCAGGTGAAAGAAGTTGACGCTGGTCCCCAGGCCATCCTCCACCGCGTTGCGCCCGGCATAGCGGATGATCAAGGAGCGGGCCGTCTCCGCGAAGTTGTTGGAGACGAACAACGTCGGCTGCTCCCGCCCCAGGCCATCGACGGCCAGTTGGCGGATCGCCCCGTCGTAGCCGGACAGTCGAATCGTCTCGTCTACGAATCGAATGCGTTGATGACAGCGCTTGGGCGTGTCGATCACGGCGCCCTTCCATGCCTGCGGCGACAATTGGCGCAGGCGACGGACCACCGCGGCACCGCGCCGGCGGATGGTGACGAAATGGATCCCACGCTGGTTGACACGCGACAGTTCCGGATAAGGGACCACCTTACTGTCGAAGTACAGCCACTGCGGGTCGTGTCCCGTGATGTCCTGCCAGAACTCGACGAAGCGCATCAGTTCTCCCGGCTGATCGGTGCGGGTCAGATCGGCATTGGCGTAGCACAAGACCCGGCTCTCGGACTCTTGGGCGAAGAAGCTGAGGACGCTGGGACCGGCCTTGCCGCGGCGGGGCAGGAAGTGGTTATCCAGGGCCGTGGGATCGCCCCGGAACGGGATGGCGTGGAAGTCCAAGGAGAAGTCCTTCCCCTGGGGGAACAGCAGCGGCGCCATGGCAGAGATCCAGCCGGCGAGGAGTCGCTGCTGGTGGTGCCGTTGGGTGCGGTAGGAGTAGTCGGCGGCGAAGGTGTCCTTGGGCAGGACGTTGAGGCCGGCGAACAGGCCGAGGGCCTCATCGAAGTTGAAATCGCTGATGTGACTGCGCCGCTCCTTGTCGAGCAACTTCAGGGTGAGCAGGCTCAGCAAGGCACCGATGGCGGGCACCATCTCGGAGCCGGGATAGTCGGCACGAAGGACGATCTGGTCGAAGCGGAGGCGAGCCAACAAGGGCAGGAAGAGGGAGATCCCGGCGACCCGGGTCCTCAGCCGACGTCCCGAGCTGAGGTCCAGCCCGCGACGATCGGCGACCTCCGGGACCTCCGGGCCGACGGTTGAGCGCGAGCGGTCGCGCTGCGGTCGCCCCACGGGTGGGACGGCGAAAAGGGGGGAACTCGGTCCTCTCGACACCGAGCCCGGAAGTCGCAGATGACGTCGCGCAGGGTGTTGTAGCTGTAGCCGGATCGCTGGGCGATCTCCTTGAGGGGACGGCGCTCGACGAAATAGGCTCGGAGCGCTTCGTAATGGCGGTGGAGCGTGTCCGTCGGCTCAAGGAAGAAGCGCAGGCAGCGTGAATCGTCCACGATTTGGCCCCCCGTTGTCGGTCGATTTCCGGTGGATCCGCGGTCCTTGATAGTATTGATTGGGACCGATGGGTCCAGGGGGGAGCGGTGCGGGAAGGGCTGCGGAGCCTGAGAATCAGGGCGGAAACGAGCTCGAGAGGGAAGCGCTGCCCGCCGAACCGTTCGCCCTCCGAAGAGCCAGAGAGGCCATCGGTATCGAGAAACTCACCGACAATGAGCGTGGGCTTCTCGCGGGAAAGACGGGGCCGACGTGTCCAGATTGTAGGTGAATTTCGGTCCGCGAATTTCGGCGATGAACGACGTGACCCGCATCC
>JALYPB010000353.1 GCA_030856585.1 Gemmatimonadota bacterium
CGGCGGCTCACCGCCGCGCTCGCCGGACTGGTCACTCTGCTGTTTGTGGGCCGGTGGACATCGGTGCTACTGGCGGACCGCTGGTGGGCCGCGGAGCTCTCGCCCGCCGCGGCCCGGTTTCTCACCGACTGGCATGTTCTCCGCCTTACGCTCGAGCTCGCCGGTTGTCTCATTGCGTCCGCCTGGTTCATCGGGCACCTCCTGCTGGTTTATCGGGCTGTCGGCACCGTGCAGATCCGCCGAAATGTCGCCAACCTCGAATTCCGTGAGGCTCTCACCCCCGGCACTCTCCTCACGGTGGCAATAGCCTCCGGGGCGCTCTTTGGCCTTCTGGTCGGGGTAGGTGCTTCAGGGTGGTGGCGGGAGGTCACCCTCGCCTGGCAGGGGGTGACTTACCGCATCGGTGATCCACTACTCGGCCGAGATCTCGGCTTCTACATCGCGCAGCTGCCGGTCTGGCACGCCGTCCACGGTTTCCTTTTCCTCCTGACTGTTCTGGCGCTGACCGGCGTGACGGCCCTTTACATGCTGGTGGGCGCCATTCGCTGGATGGAGCGGCGGCCCGCGATCAACGATCACGCCCGGGCTCACATCGGCTGGCTGCTCGCGGCGCTGGCCCTGGCCCTGGCGTGGGGATACCTCCTCGAGCCATACGAGGTAATGGCGGAATCGGTGGATCTGCTCGACGAACCGAGCTGGCGGACCGGCCAGATCGTCTCTCCCGTCCTTGCGGGCGTCGCGCTCGCGGCGGCCGCGGTATCGGCACTCTGGGCCGCTCGTCCGCGGCACACGCTTGCGCTTGCGGGATGGGTCATGCTCGGCATCGCATCCCTGGTCGGTCACTGGGTGTTGCCGTCGATCCTGGGCGGGTCCGCCGCGCCGATGGTCGAGCCTCGGACCATGGAACAGCTGGAGCGGATTGCGTACGGCCTCGAAGGCCTGCGCGACACTCGGCTGGAGCCGATCAGCCAGCCGATGCCGCCGGCCGTGCCGTCGCTATGGAACCCCGAGATCATCGCCCGCCTCCTACCGGCAGACTCCACCCGCCTCCTTGCTATCGATCCGGGACTATTGACGCGGCAGGGCAAGCGACGCCCCGTCTGGCTGGTGGTTCGCTCGAACCCGGGTGGACGCGTCGTGCTCTCGGCCATCGCCGATAATCGGGTGAGCCGCTCGGGCGAGCCGCTCTTCCATCGCCTGAGTGACACACTCTCGCACCTGGGCCCCGCCGCACTGCTCGAGCTGCCTTCCGATCTGCTGCTACCCGATGCGCCCGACTACCGCTTGCGCCAAGGCGACGTCCCCGGTGTGCCGGTGAGCTCCTGGCCCCGCCGACTGGTCCTGGCGTGGGCACTCCAGGCCGGAGAGCTCCTCGGGGCGGTGCCGGCGGGAAGCCGGATCGATTGGCACCTCTCTCCCCAGGAGCGGCTGGTGCGCCTGGCTCCCTTTGCCGACTGGAGCGCGCCGACGGCGCGGGTGATCAACGGCCAGCTGATCTGGCTGCTGGACGGGTATCTCGCATCGGGCACCTTTCCGCTGACCGGCCGGGTGATGTGGCGCGACCGCCGGGTGGGGTCGGTCAGGGCGGCCTTTCTCGGTACCGTCAATGCCGAGACCGGGGCAACGCGCGTATTCCTCCAGCCGGGAGCGGATGCGCTGGCCGAGACGTGGGCCGGGCTGTCGCACGGAGTGGTGGAGCCGGGATCCGCCATTCCGGAGGTCGTGCTTCGAGCAGCGCCGTATCCCGCCGAGCTGTTTCGGATCCAGGCCCAGGAGCTGGAGCACCCGCCCTGGAACGCCGGCAGCCTCGGAGGAGGGACCGGACAGTCGAATGCCGAGCCTCCACGGCCACAGGTCGGATGGGCGGCGGATACGTCAGGACCCCAGCTGGTATCCACCTTCGAGTCGCCCGGTGAGCGCCGGCTCAGCGCGGTGCTGATAGGGTCTCGGGATGAGGGTCGTACCCATCTCCAGCTGGTGCGGCTCGACTCGACTACCACGCTTCCGATCAGGGGCGTGCTCGCGAACCGCTGGGCCAATTTCCCGTCCTACGATGCGCTGCACGATTCTATCGGAGAGGACGGGGGGAAGCTGGAGCCGGGGCCGGTTCGAGTGGACATCGGGCCCGGCGGACCGGTGGCCTACCAGGGGTACTACGCGGCGCGTCCGCCCGGCGGGATGGTGTTGGTCTGGGTCAGCATTGCGGCCCGAGACCGCCTTGGCGCTGGTCGTACCCTGCAGGAGGCCTGGAGCAACCTGCTGGGAACCACCGTTCCCGCTCCGCCCGGCACTGCGCAGTCGGGCCGGCTGGAGGAGGCCAAGCGGTGGCTCGAGATTGCGGACTCCGCTCTCAGAATCGGGGATTGGTCGGAGTTCGGCCGGGCCTGGAGCACGCTGCGCAGCGTGCTGGGTTTGCCGCTCGATTCGGTGAGGTTTTAAGCTTGCTCGGGTCCGAGCCTGTGACTACCGTTCGCACCGCGGTTCTGGCCCTCGGAGGCAACGCGCTGGCCCGTTCTGATGAGCCGGCCACGGTAACCAACCAGTTCCGGCATGCACGCGAGAGTGTCGCGCCGATCGTCGAGCTAGCCCGGCAGGGCTGGCGCATCGTGATCGTGCACGGCAACGGGCCGCAGGTGGGCGACGAGCTGCTCCGCAACGAAGCCGGGCGGAAAGTGGCGGAGCCCCTTCCTCTGGGTGTGCTGGTCGCCGAAACCGCGGGCTGGATCGGGTACATGATCCAGCAGTCCCTGCAGAATGCCCTCGCGGCCGCCAGGGTGCAGCGCGAGGTCGTCACCGTCATCACCCAGACGCTGGTTGATCGCTACGATCCGGCCCTCAGCCGCCCGACCAAGCCGATTGGCCATCCGCTGTCCGACAAGGAAGCCGCGCGGATTCGCGAAGCCGGACGGGCGGTGGACAAGGATGGTGCCGGCGCGTGGCGCCGGATGGCCACCAGTCCTCTGCCGCTCGGCGTTGTGGAATTTCCAGTGATCAAGCGACTGCTCGACCAGGGTACTGTGGTGATTGCCGCCGGCGGCGGCGGGCCTCCGGTGTATCAGGATCCCTTGCTCGGACTGGAGGGCCTCGATGCCGTGGTGGATAAGGATCGCGTCTCCGCCATCCTGGCAACACAGCTGCAGGCCGAAGTGCTGATGATCCTGACCAACGTGGATGCCGTTTTCGAAGGGTGGGGAACCGCTGAGGCACGTCCCATCCGGCGAATGAGCGTGGAGCAGGCCGAACGGATGATCGCGGCCGGCTCGCTCGATGCCGGGGGGATGAAGCCCAAGATCGAGGCCGCGGCGGGGTTCGTGAGCCGGGGCGGAACCCGGGCCATCATTGCTCGGCTGTCGGAGGGACCAGCCGCGCTCCGCGGCGAGACCGGAACGACCATCATGAGGCTGCCGTGAATCTGCACGAGTACCAGGCCCGGGCCCTGCTCAAGGGTGCCGGCATCGCGATGCTCGACGGCGACGTCGCCTCTACTCCGACCGAGGCGGAGTCTATCGCCCGCCGGCTGGGCGGTCCGGTGGTGATCAAGGCGCAGGTTCACTCCGGTGGGCGGGGAAAGGCCGGTGGGGTGAAGCTGGCCCGGAACCCCAGCGAGGCCCTCGATCATGCGGCCGAGATCCTGGGCATGGAGATCAAGGGACTGGAAGTGCACAAGGTGCTGGTGGTCCCCGCCGCCGACATCGCCAGTGAGAGTTACCTCGGACTCATCATGGATCGCGAGACCCAACGGCCGGTGTTCATGGTCAGCTCGGCCGGCGGCATCGACATCGAGGAAGTGGCCGCCAAGACTCCGGAAAAGATCCTGCGCCTGCCGGTCGATCCGACCTACGGCCTGCTTCCTCACCAGGCGCTCACCCTGGCCTTTGCATTGTACAAAGACTTTACCCAGGTCAAAGCCGCCGCTCGGATCATGGAGCAGCTGTATACCGTCTTCACCGGCAACGGCTGCTCCCTGGCGGAGATCAACCCGCTGGTGACCACCCCGAGTGGCCAGGTGCTGGCGCTGGACGCCAAGATCGTCATCGACGACAACGAGCTCTTCTGGCGGCCAGACCTCGGCCTCCTGCGGGACGATACCGCCGAGGAGCCGAGCGAAGCAGCCGCGCGCCGCGCCAACCTGTCGTTTATCAAGCTCGAGGGCAACGTCGGTTGCGTGGTGAACGGCGCCGGTCTGGCCATGGCAACGATGGACCTGGTGAAGTACTACGGGGGGGAGCCGGCCAACTTTCTGGATATCGGCGGCAGCTCGAATCCGGAGAAGGTGATCAGCGCGCTCAAGATAATCACCAGCGATCCCAACGTGAAGGCGATTCTGTTCAACATCTTCGGCGGGATCACCCGCACAGACGACGTGGCGAATGGCATCGTGGCCGCCACCCGGCAATTCAAAGTGAAAGTGCCGATAGTCATTCGACTCACCGGGACCAACGAGGCCGAGGCCATCAAGATCCTCGAGGCGGTGGGCATGCGGGCATTGAGTGACATGGACCAGGCGGTCGAGCAGGTAGTGCGCCTGGCCCGGGAGGCCGCGTGAGCATTTTCATCGACCGAAACACACGGCTCGTGGTCCAGGGGATTACCGGCCGCGAGGGTGCCTTTCATACCCGCCACATGCTCGAGTACGGGACCACGGTGGCGGCGGGGGTGACGCCGGGGAAGGGCGGCCAGAAGTTCGAGGGCCAGGTGCCCATCTTCAATACCGTGGCCGATGCGGTTCGCGCCACCCAGGCCAACTGCTCGGTCATCTACGTGCCGCCGATGTCGGCCGCAGGCGCCATCTTCGAGGCGGTTGACGCCGGGATCCCCCTTGTCGTGTGCATTACCGAGGGCATTCCCGTCATGCACATGAGCCGGGTGATGCCCTTCGTTCGGTCCCGTGGCGCGCGCCTGATCGGCCCGAACTGTCCCGGGCTGATCACGCCCGGCGCCAGCAAGGTCGGGATCATTCCAGGCAACATTTGCGCTCCAGGACGGGTGGGCCTGGTTTCCCGGAGCGGCACCCTGACCTATGAGGTCGTGAATCACCTCACCAGGAGCGGGATCGGCCAAAGCACCTGCGTCGGGATCGGTGGCGACCCCATCATCGGTACTGACTTCATCGACTGCCTCCGGGCATTTCAGGAGGATCCGGGTACCGACGCCATCGTCGTCATCGGCGAGATCGGCGGGACCGACGAGCAGAACGCCGCCGCGTTCGTGAAGGATAAGGTGACCAAGCCGGTGGTCGGTTTCATCGCGGGACAGACTGCTCCGAAGGGACGCCGGATGGGGCATGCTGGAGCCATCATCTCCGGCTCGTCCGGTACGGCCGAGGAGAAACTGGCCGCGTTCGACGCCGCCGGCATCAGCATCATGCGCCGTCCGGTGGACGTAGTGGCGTTGCTCAAATCCAGGCTCTAGGCTCACGCACTTCAGGAGACATCGTGGCAGCGACACTGACACTCGGTATTGTGAAGCCCGACGCGGTGGCCAGCGGTAAGGCCGGCGCCATCCTCGCACACCTGCAGAAGGCCGGGTTCGTCCCCCGCGCGATCCGGCTGGTGCGGCTGACTCGCGCCCAGGCGGCTGCGTTCTATGCCGTCCACGCGGGGCGCCCGTTCTACGCCGAGCTGGTCGAGTTCATGACCAGCGGGCCCTGTCTCCCCATGGCGCTCGAGCGGGAAGATGCCGTCGCCCAGATGCGGAACGTCATCGGTGCCACCGACCCCGCCGAAGCGGCCCCCGGCACCATCCGGAAGCTGTTTGCGGAGTCCAAGGGACGGAACGCCATTCATGCCTCCGATAGTGCCGAGAATGCCGCACGGGAGGTCGCATTCTTCTTCCCGGAAGGGGAGTTGGCCCATCTTTGGGGGAAGGCGTGAGCGGGGAAGAAAGAGCGTGAGCGGAAAGAAACAGCGTGAGCGGGGAAGGAAAAGCG
>JALYPB010000367.1 GCA_030856585.1 Gemmatimonadota bacterium
GGGGCTAACATTAGTATCGGTTTACCGCGCCTGCCCCCAACGCCTTACGCCTGCCGAGGGCGGACGATGCATCGCACCGTACTGCTGGTAGAAGACGAGGACAAGCTCCGAGAGGTTATCCGGCGGCTTCTGGAGAGTGAGGGCTTTCACGTCCTGGAGGCACAGAACGGGGCCAACGCGCTCCAGATATTGAACGACCCCGCCAACCACCAGGTCGAGCTGGTGTTGACCGACTTGAGAATGCCGGTCATGGACGGGCGTCAGCTGGCAGCCGCACTGGCCCGAGTCCGCCTGACCTGCCTATCGTGTTCATGTCGGGGTTTACTGCCCAGCTTATGGACCTGCGGTTGGTTTCTCCCCACCTGGTCGTACTCGCCAAACCGTTCAAAAACAGCGACTTATTGGCCACTATCAAGCGAGAGCTTGAGCGCTCTGCCTAGCCGTCAGATCTCCCAGTTGGACATGAGAATCCCCTCCGAAGGCCGCCGCTGGGGAAAGTCCTGCAGCAGCATCCGGAGGTCGGTCCAGTGGACCCGATAGCCCAGCTCGATCAGCCGCAGATAGGCCTGGGGGAATTCGGTCTGGCAGCGAATGGCGACCCGGCTCACCCGCTCTGAGCTCGCCGAACGCTGTACCGCCTGAATCAGGCTGTCGAAAGCATCCGGCGTTGCCGCTACCAGCTTGAGGATCCGCAACTCCTCCTTGGGACGCCCGGCAGCGAGTGGGGTCGAGTGCCACAAGGCAAAGCCGGCCAGCCCGGCGCCATTGCGGACGAGGTTGGTGTCGCCGATGCTCAGATCGCGGGTCAGCGCCAGCTCCCGGGTAAAGTCCACACCTGGGACCAGACGGTCCGCCAGCTGGCGGCACTCCTCGAGCCGATCCATCCAGGCCGGCCCGGACCCTGAGAGGAGCTCGGCAGAGCCGACCGACCGGCGTGGGACCTCGTGCACCAGGGTAACGGTCAAGCGACCGGGCACGAGGCCTATCCTGCTATAGAACCCGATGTTGTCCACCGTACGGGGCATGGTTTCCAGCCCTATAGTGGTGGCGCCCTGCGTCCGCAGCCACTCTATTCCGGTCCGGACCATGGTGGATCCCAGCCCCTCCCCCTGGCGGTCAGGACGTACCGCCAAGGGACCCATCCAGCCCTCAGTACCAGAACGGTGCACCATATTGAACGCCACCATCCGTCCCTCTGCGTCGCGCCACACCATCGACCCGTCCCCGGCATCCTCCAGCGCGTAGCGCCAGACGAGATTGTTCAGCTGCGGGACGCGCACCCCCACCAGGCCATCGCGGCTGTACCGGTCGGTGAAGGCCTCCGCGAAGACCCGGTTCAAAGCCTCGATATCCCTGACGGTTGCCCGCTCCGGGCCACGCAGACTCCGGTCAGGCCGCCACATCCCGGTCTCCCAAGGGCTCGTCGCGCACGGTTGCTACCCCGCTAGCCAGGTCGAAACCCACCCGCACCACACGGTCGAAACCCTCGCTCAGGGAGTCGATGTGGGTGATGAGAATGACCTGCGGGAAACGATCGGCCAGGCTTCGGAGCAGGTCTATCACCGCCCGCCGGCGTTGCTCGTCGAGGGAGCCGAAGATCTCGTCAAACACAAGCAGAGAAAGCGGCTGTCCGGCCCGGTCGGCGATCATCTGGCTGATAGCCAGGCGTAGCGCCAGGTTGGACACGTCCTCCTCACCGCCCGAGATGACAGCCTTCGGATCGCCGTCATCGACCAGGCTGGCCGAATAATCCTCGTCCAGCTCCAGATCAGTGTAGCGCGCGTCGGTGAGGTCCCGGAGGAAATGAGAGGCGAGGTCCGACAGGGTCGGCCGCAACGTGGAGTTCAGATCTTCACGCAGGTCGGTCAGCGCCCGGTCGAGCTCCTGATGAAGGGCCAGCTCCATGGCTGTCTCGGCAGCGGCCCGCTCGCGTTGATTGCGCTCCTCCTGGCGCCGCACAACCATTTCCACGGCTTCGGCCGCCCCCTTGCTCTCTGCCCGTCCCCGAACCAGTGAGAGCTCGGCGTCGCGGCGCGCCCGTTCCGCGGCCTGCTCGGTTTCCCGAAAGTTCTTGAAGGCGGCCTCGCTGTAACCCAGACCGGCCAGGCGAGCTTTGAGATCGGTGATGCTGCGCGTCATCTCGGCCACTGCCGCCCGTGCCGACTGAACCTCGGTCGAGATGGCATCGCTCCGGTCTGCCACGACGCGGAACCGCTCCGCCTGGAGCGCCAGAGGCTCCAGCGCCCGGGCCTCCCGGACTACCGCCTCGTGCCGGGTCTGGTCGTAGGAGTCGACCAACCCGGTCAGTGATCCCTCGAGGTCCACTACCCTGAGCAGAAGCCGCTTTTGCTCCTCCCGCAGGGGACCGGCCTCGTGGGCCTGGGCCTGGAGACGCCCCTCCTGAGCGGTGGCCAGGGAGAGCTCGCTCTCGAGGGCAATCCTCCGCTGGTCGATCTCGGTGAGCAGAGCGGGCTCCTGCTGGAGCTGATCGATCCGCTGCTTGTAGTAGTTCCCGTTGGAACGCACCTCTTCGATCTGGCGATCGAGGAGCTCGAGCACCTTGGCGTACTCAACGCCTAGCGGCCGGGCACAGGTAGGACAGACCCCTTCGACTCCCGCCTTTACGATCCGCTGCCGCTGCTCCTTGAGCTCGTGGTATTGGTCGAGCAGCCCCTGTCGCTTGGTCCTGGCATCCTGGGCATCCCGAACCCAGACAGTTCGCTGCTCCTCGGACTCGAGGGTGGCGGCGGTCAGTGCCGCCCGGGAGGTGTTGACGCGCTGCAGGGCTTCGTCGCGAAGCTGCTTCGACGGCACCCGCGAGAGCCGCTCCTGAATCGAGGTGAGATGCGCGCGCACCTCGTCCAGCTGGGCCTGGTAACTCTTGCGGGCCGCAAAGGCTTCGGCCTGACGTTCGAGGACCTCGGCTTCCTCTCGTAGCGCGGGCAGCGGACCAAGGCGGCGGCGAACCTCCTCCAGCCGCTTTCTCGCCGCCTCGGCTTCGGTAGCCTCCTGCTCCAGACGCCTGGCGTGCTCCGCGGCGGTGGCCGCCTTCTGATCGGCGAGTTTGAGCTCTGCCTCGAGGGCCATGGCGGCCTCCCGAAGCTGCTGGAGCCGTTCCCACTCGGGGCGGATCGTGGTCAACCGCTTCTCTGCGGCGTCATTCGCCGCTGCAGCCGCCGCCTCCGCGGCGCGTGCGGAGGCCATGCGGTCGTCAGCCGCCTTCTTTGCGGCGTCCAGCTCACTGCTGTCCGGTAAGCCCGCGCGGAGCCCTTCGAGCCGCGCGCGGAGCCCAGAGCGCTTTTCCTTGAGCCGATCCTGGGCGGTCCTGAGCCGCTCGTATCCGAGCACTCGAGAGAGGAACTGGGCGCGCTCCGGCGCACTCATCGCGGCCATGACCGCGAGCTCTTTCTGTCCGGTGAAGTAGGTATTGAAGAACTCGTCGCGAGTCATCCCCATGATCCGGGTGACGTGCGCGGTCACGCTGCCAATGCTGTTCTCGACCGCCGCCGGATCATTGTCCCG
>JALYPB010000395.1 GCA_030856585.1 Gemmatimonadota bacterium
GTTGAAGGCCCGGGGATCGGCTCGGCGAGGCTGAAAAACCGGTGGTCCTCGGTCTGGCAGAAATATTGGCTCCGGAAAAGCTCCTGAAGGCAAATGATCTGGGCTCCGCGGCGGGCGGCCTCGCGAACCCCTTTTACGGCCTTGGCCATGTTTACTCCCGGGTCGGGAGTGCAGCTCATCTGCACGAGCCCGAGGGTGATGCTGCCGGGAGCAGGAGAAGTAGTCATGTGGGGATAATAATCGCTCTGTGTGAGGATTCATCACTTAAAGGGTAGTGACCTGCGTCACCGGGGATTCCCATCCGAGAGACGATCTTGATGGCGCACAGTTCGGGCCGCCTGGCCCCCAAACCACGAAAGGAATGAATATCCTATGAGCGGCGGTCGGTGCGGCTACGCGTCAGTCAGTGTTCTCCTGTTTTCGATTGTAGTCGCCTGCGGTGGGGAGCGTGAGGGCGCGCCTGGAGCAGCGGGCTCGCCAGACACACTGCGCAGCGTCAGTCCAGACACCATGGCGGGAGCCGGCCGTTCGGATACGGTCGCTGTCGCCCGGGCCAACCCGGACAGTGCCGTCGCCCGGACCGGTCGTCCCGACACAGGTGCAAGTACTGGCGAGACCGGTACTGCGGCTCCGAAGGCCCCAACCCCGCGCAAGCCGGCTTCGGCAAAACCCGCCGCGCCGAAAAAACCGCCGGCCACGATGGAAGCGCCCGATACCCAGACAACGGCTGCGCCGGCCGAGACCGGCCAACCCGCTCCAGCACCAGCGGCGTCCAACGCACCCTTACGTGATGCGTACCACCAGGCGCCGCTCGACACGGTGTCACAGGAGGTGTACGACGGCTGGAAGCAGTTTAACTTGAACTGCGCCCGCTGCCATGGAGAGGATGTTCAGGGGACAACGATCGCGCCCCATCTGATCGTTTCGCTCCGTCCCGATGGCTCGGTTCCGACCAAGGCGCTCTTCGTGCAGATAGTCTGTGCTGGCCGTCCGGAGAAGGGTATGCCGGCGTGGTGTGCGCTTGGCATGGAAATGAGCAAGATCGAGGCGATGTACGCCTACGTGAAAGGCCGCAGCGAAGGCAAGCTGCATCAGGGCCGACCCGCACTAAGGCAGTAGCCAATGTGGCGAAGGAACAGAAGATGAGTTTTGTATCGAGTTACGCAGGGCCAATCGCCCTGGCTCTCCTGTTGGGGCCAGCGCAGGCAGCCTGTAATTCCAGGACACCCGGGGCGGACGATGCGGCACCCGCCCCGATCGACAGCAGCTTGCAGACCGGGAACGTGGATACATCAGCCGCCACGCCCCCCATCACCCCGCCGTCACCGGCGAGCCGTGACACGCCTCCGGCGACCAAGCCCGACAAGCCGGCAGCTCAGGCACAGAAAACCGGTGGACTAAAGGTGAGCCGGGTGGAGTACGAGGGGTGGCGGCAGTATAGCGTGAACTGTGCCCGCTGCCATGGGCAGGACGTGCTGCCCAACCCGGTCGCAGCCAATCTGCTGATCTCGTTGGGCCGGGGCGGTCCGATCGACTCGCGGGAGAAGTTTGTTGAGGTAGTAGCCAAAGGCAGGCCGGATCGAGGAATGCCGGCATTGGGGACCCTGCTGACTCCCGAACAGATCAATGCGATCTACGCTTACGTGAAGGGACGAGCCGAAGGACGTATCCCTCCAGGAAGACCGGACAGGCCGGCTTGATAGGAGCCTCGCTCGATATCCTGGCAGGACATCCGGTCGACGAGGCTGCCATCAGCATCTCCTGCGCCCGGCGGCCCGTCGCCTGCTGAAGTAACGCCAGAGCCCCTCGGCATTGCCGAGGGGCTCGGGCTACTGGTGGAGGCTGCTGTCCAAACTTACTGAGACTATTGCTTGACCCAGGTAGGACGGAGATCGCGAGTCACATTAGTGACCAGCTGACCAACCACCTCGCCGTACGCCTCTTCCTTGTCCCGCATCGCAACCGAAGGCAGCGCGCCCGAGAGGCCGATGCGTCCCACGGTACCATTGGCGGCAGAGCTGGAGCGCCACATCGTTCCGCCGGTCTTGGTCGACAGCAGCCGAACCGTGAGCTCGGCGGATACGGCGGCCCGTACATTCATGCCGGACACACTGATGTTGCCGCGAGGCTTGACCCCGGAAACCTTGAGATGTCCCACGAAGACCGCGGGAACGTTTTTCTCACGGCCGAGTGCCAGTGCCATCGCCGCGGCATCGGCGTCAGCCGAGAAGGTCTTGAGCGAGGCATCCGCACCGTCGAGCTCCAGCAGCTCAACACCCGTCTGACTTCTCAGCAGTGCTTCAGCGAAGCGCTGCGTCGCCAGAGTGCTCATGCCGCTATTGGACTGCTCGGTGGAGAAGGCTACGATGGCGATGCGACCGTAGGGCGCGAGGTCGAGCCGTGCCGGAACCGCCGCGTACTTGGAGGAGCAGGCTGACAGCGCCAGGGCCCCGCAAAGCGAGAGGACGTATTGCGTCCGGACAGGCCGGGTTACTCTGTTCCTGAGCATGGCTAGCACCTGGTGAACGGGGACCCGCCCATCAGGCAAGACGCAGGCCAGCGGACCTTAGAGAAGACTGGGAGCGCGGGAACCGCTGCGTTCGGTCGACGCCGCCTCGGCATTATGACTCCCCGCTGCGGATACCTGCACCGAGGCCTGGCCCAGGTTAGCTGGCCAGCGGAGGGTGACTGAGTCGCCCTGCCGGGTGCGGTCCAATCCGCGCTCCGATTTAGCCACCGTCTCGACAGGGAAAGTCCAGATTTCTGCTTCAGGCTCAGGCCGCAGCTCGAGCGGGGCATAAAGCGAGAGCTCGGGCGCAAAGAAGTCGTCGGGCGATGCGTCGGAAGCATCCCACCGGTAGCTGACCCTCAGCGTCCCGTCGGCCGCGAACTCGAATCTCTTCTCCAGCGTTCTCTCGCCGGCCTGGCTGGAGAACGAGCACACGATCTCGATGCCATCGTCCTGCTGCTCGATGGTGAAGCTGCCGTGGCTTTGGGCCCACGACCGGCCAGGCCAGTAATCGCCGCGGGCATACTGCTCGAGGCTCAGCCCTGCCGGCAGTACCCGGTCGATGAAGATGGCGCGCGGCTCGGTATCGATCGGAGGGCGATGCTCCGGGCCAAGGCCCTCCTCGAGATCGTCATGGTAGGCCTCCCGCCTGCGGGTGAGCGTGTTCGCATAGTTCACGCCGGTGGCGAAGATGGTGTATTCCTCCAATGCACAGCCCCGGCGCGGACTCAGCAGGGCCGAAAACCGGTCGGAATGGACCCAGATCTCGTCGTGTCCGTCACTATCGAAATCCAGAACCTCCACGGCCAGTGCCTCGCCGCGTCGGAGCTCGGACTCCGCCAGCGCGAGATTGGCCCAGATCGCTTCGCGCAGGTGCGGCAGGTATAACCCTCCGAAGACACCATGCCAGTAGGCATCGTTGCACTGGGCCCGTCCCACGGCGCGACGTGCCGCAGGCGGATCTCCCCGGCGGCGGCAGAGCAGCGAGAGGGCCATCATCTTCTTGTGCATCCGGTTGGATTCGGAGTATTTCACCAGGAAATTGCGCCAGTGTGCGCCGCGGATGAGCGCCCCATCCGGACTGGCCAGACGTGCCTCGCCCAGATCACGCTCCAGCCGGATCAGGCGGAGGGCGGCATCGGGAGGCAAGGACCACCCCTCCATCTCGCGGTAGGAGGCGCTGGGAAGGTAGGCAATGCCTCCGCTAGGTACATTCTCAAGTGCGTCGCTCAGCGTACTGAGCCGCACTTCGCCGCCCTTGACCAGAGCGTTGATCGTGGCAGTGAAGCGATCCAGCCAGCCCCGCTCGTATACCCACTCTTTGGTTCCCGGCCAGCCGCCAAACTTTTCGCCATCATCGGCTAGAACCGCCAGTTCGTGCCCGGCACCGCGGAGCTCACGCAGGTAGGCGGCGGTCTCCTCTGGGGGCCGGAACGGAATCAGATACCGGAGACGCTCGTCGATGGGAAAGAGCGCCACCCTTTTTCCGTCGCTCTCGGTCCAGTAGGGCGTGTGAAGCTGCTCGCTCGCAAACCCGGAGACCAGAAAATGCCGGTCGTCCACCAGGGCGTAACCGACTTCCGCATCCGCCAGGTCCGCCGCGAGCTCCGGCTCCCACACTCGTTCGGTGAGCCACAGCCCGCGGGCCTCGACGCCGAAGCGCCGGCGTACCGCGTCCCGCATCCACTGGATCTGCTCGACCCGGTCGGCGCGTGGGAGAGAAGCGAGCACCGGCTCATAGAATCCGGCCAGCAGCAGCTCGACCTTCCGCTCGGACACCAGCCGTCCCAGGAGATCGAGGTACCCGGTGTCGTGGCGCTCCAGCCATTCGAGGAGTGGTCCGGAGAGATGCAGGACCAGGGGCAGAAACCCCCGCTCGGAGAGGCGCTCCAGGATGGGGCGGTAGACATCGTGAACGTGCTGCTCGAAGACGTGGTCGAAGTTGCCGACCGGTTGGTGCAGATGGAGGCCGAAGACGAGTCGAATCGACGCCATGCGCTACCCGACCACGAGTGATCGGGAGCCCCCCAGCGCGGCAGCCAGCGCCGGCAGCACGTTGGGGAAGAGCTGATCACGACGGTACATCTCCTCAGCCATTCGCTGGGCCGACTCGAGGTCTGCCTCGCGCCCAGGACCGAGCGCCGCGATCAGCTTCTCGGCATCATCGCAATGCTCGTTGAACCGCTTCTCGGCGTAGTCGGCCGCCGCACCGGTCGAGATGATGAACTGCCAGTCGGAGGACTGGGCCAGCAGCATCTCCCTTGCCGCCTGGGCCAGGACCGGACGGGCGGTGGGCGACGCGAGCGCGGCCGGCGCGGCATCCCAGAAGGACTGCTCCAGCGGCCAGAGCCGTTCCCAGGTCCATGCCGTCTGCTCGCTAAGCCACATGCTGCTGTCGCCATTGGCGCCCCACGACCCCCAGGGCAGGCGTATGGCAGCACGGGGCGGATGGGCCTCGAGATGGCGAGACCCGGTAGCCGGCTGAATCTCGTCTCGCTTTCCGGCGAGCGACCGATAGACCTGCCCGAGAAACTCGGGTCCCTCGAACCACCAGTGTCCGAAGAGCTCGGTGTCGAACGGGGCCACCACGACGCTTTCGCGGTTCTGCGCCTGGTCAGCGGAGATGCCGGATAGGAGAGAGGCAAAATGGTCGGCGTGGCCCCGAGCCCGGCCGGCTGCGGCTTCCGGGTCGTAGGGCTGCTTGGCACCGAGGTCCACGCCCGGTCCGGTGACTCGCCAGAGCTTGAGACCTCCGGGCCAGCGCATCTTGTGAAACTCAAGGTACGATTCGTCGCCGGGGTATCCCTCGAAGCGGCTCCACACCTGCATCGAGGCGCGGGGATCTCTCACGTAGGCCGCCACCGGGCCGTGCGCCACCCGGTACGCCCGGTAGGGAGAGCGCAACGGTTCCGAGGGCAGGCCCGGACCGGCCGCCATATGGACAATGGGGTCGCCCGCCGGATCGCCGGACAGGCCGAGCGGTCGGCCAGCGGCGGCAAGGTGCGCGTCTACGAAGAAGTACTGGAAGCCCGCATCGGCCAGATGTTCCTCGATCCCTCGCCGCACTCCGGTGCGGGGTGCGCTCGGCCATGGCTCCCACGGTCCCCGCGGCCGATACGCGCATTCCGGCAACCAGCATCCCTTGGGCGATCGCCCGAAGAGGCGCCGGTGTTCCGAGACCCCGACCGCGAGCTGAAACCGGATACTCTCGTCCCGCGCAAGGAGCGGGAGATAGCCGTGGGTCGCTGCGGAGCTGATGATCTCGATGCGGCCGGCAGTCTCGAGGGCGCGGAACGCCGCGATGAGATCCTGGTCGATAGCGTGAAACAGGTCCCGAAGCCGGGTCAGGCGCTCGCGCCAGAAATCAACCAACGGCAGAAGATGGTTCTCACCAGTGGCGGCCAGCGACGCCGGCGCTTCGTCGCACGCCTTGAGCCGCTGCGTGAAGAAGGTCTCCATTTCGGAGACGAATGTCGGGCTGGTAAGCTGATTAGCGAGGACCGGTGTGAAGCCGATGGTTACAGGAGAGGGTACCGCATCCGCCGAGAGACCGCGGAGGACCTCCAGCAGCGGGAGATAGGTGTCGAGCGCGGCCTCGCAGATCCAGTCGCTCCCGTGCGGCCACCGCCCATGGTTCAGCACATACGGCAGGTGACTGTGCAGCGTGAATATGAAGTCCGTCTGGCGGGGACTCACTGGCCACCGGAGGAGTGAGCCAGCGCCCGGCGGTAGACGTCGATGTACATGGCCACGGAGCGCTCCCAGCTGAAGTCACACGCCATCCCCTGGCGGACGATCGCCTGCCACCGGGCGGGATGGCGGAAGCGGTCGAGCGCCCGGAAGGTAGCCTCCTGGAACGCCTCAGGGGTGTAGGGCTCGAAGGCGAACCCCGTTATCTCGTCCTGCACCGTGTCGGACAGGCCACCTACGTCGCGGACAATGGGTGGCGCGCCATAGAGCTGCGCCCGCATCTGGGTGAGGCCGCACGGCTCGTAGAGGGATGGCATGAGAAACAGGTCGGCTCCCGCCATGAGTCGGTGCTCCAGCCGGTCGGTGAAGTCGAGCTGCACCCCGACCCGGTCCGGGGCGGACGAAGCCAGCTCGACCAGCGCCGTCTCGTACTGCTTCTCACCGCTGCCAAGAAACACAAATTGGGCGTCCAGGGCCAGCAGCTCGTCACTCTGCAGGATGAGATCGAGTCCCTTCTGGGTGACCATGCGTCCAGTCATGCCGAACAGCGGAACCTTTCGCCGCTGGGGCAGCCCGAAGGAGCGCTGGAGGGCGGCCTTGCAGCGGCGTTTGCCTTCCAGGTTCTGGGCCGAGTACTGGGCCGTGATCTGGTCGTCGGCCGCCGGATTCCAGGTCCTTTGATTGATGCCGTTAAGCACACCTACCAGGCGGTCGCCCAGCCAGGTGAACACGTCGTGCAGGCCGAACCCCCCACCCGGCGTGCGCAGCTCCTCGGCCTGGGTGGGGCTCACCGTGGTGACGAAGTCGGCGAACGCCAAGCCGCCCTTCAGGAAGTTGACCTTTCCGTACCATTCAAGCTGCCGCCAGTTGTACAACTCCCAGGGCAGACCGATCTGAGGCATCACCTCGGGCGGAAAGTGTCCCTGATAGCCGGGATTGTGCACCGAAAGGACCGCGGTGGCGCCGCTGGAGTAGCGCTCATTCAGTGAAGTACGCAGGTAGACCAGTGACAGGGCAGTGTGCCAGTCATGCGCGTGGAGGAGGATGGGGCCGGGCACGAGGCGGGGCAGGGCAGTGACCGCCGCCAGCGCGAAGAAGGCGAACCGGCGCGCGTTGTCGGGATAGTCCACGGCGTTCTCGCCGTAGATGCCCGGCCGGTTGAAGTAGTCCAGGTGCTCGATGAAATAGACCTGGGGCCCTGTCCGCGGCCCCGCCACCCGGAACACCCGCGCCTCCTCGGTATGAG
>JALYPB010000410.1 GCA_030856585.1 Gemmatimonadota bacterium
GGCGACGGGCAGGGGCTCGCTGAACGGTGCCTGCCGGTCCCGGTCCCGGAGCAGGGCCTCCAGTGCGTACAACTCCAGCTTCAACTGGCCAACGCCGTTGAACGCCGGACCGCGGTCCAGGCCCGACTGGGCGAACAGGGCGTCGATCACGTCCCGCAGGGTCTGGACACGGCCGGCGAGTTCGGGCCGGGTGAGGGCGGCGATCGGCCGGGGCTGGCCGGTACGGGCGTAGCGTTCGCAAGCAGACACCGGTCCTTTCCTTTCCGGCCCGCTCGCCCATATTCAAGGGACGGCGGGCCTTCGGGTTCGTCTCAGAGCCGTCCGGTACTCTTCTAGGGGTGACGGGCGGCTCGCTCACTACCCCACAATCTTACAGCATCCTGTAGCGCCTGTCAAGTAGCTTCCTGTAACACAGCTTGCTGTAGCGGTGCGGGCGCGGTATGTTAGGTGCATGGAGATCCTGCTCGAGATGGCGGCCAAGTTTCGGCTTGATGAGTTGATCGAAGAGGCGGGGCTCTCGCAGCGCGAGCTGGCAGCGCGCTCTGGCGTCAGCCCAACCACGATCAACCGCATGGCCAACAACCTCACGGGGCAAGTGTCCCTCAAGACGCTGGACAGCCTGGCACGCGCGCTCAGCGCGCCCGGACGGAAGGTGCGGCCGGCCGATCTTATTGCGGACGCGCCAGGGAGGGGGAAAAGGTGAGGCGGACCCGAAAGAGCACATCGCCTGATCCTGCGCATCGCCGTCGTCTCTGCTCTGTTCAGGCCGCGCGCAACGCGGTAAATTTGGAGTGAGTGTGGGGGCGTACTCTCCCCCCTGCGGCGATCATTGTGAAGGCTCCGCGGAGGCACGATGAGCGGTGACGTGTTTGACGTCCGCGGAACGTTTAACGGCGGAATGCCAGGCGACATGATCGCGGGATAGCTTGAGCTGGCGTCGCAGGATGACAGCGCCGCTATCGGGGCCGCAATGTTCACCATTGTTCTCGCCGGCCGCCGCGCGACACTGCGTCACACCGGACTCGACGGGGTTCGCGTGTGGGCGGATCAGGTGTGGTGCCTGCGTGAGGTAACGAACTTCGGGATGGTTTCGGAGTGGTACGAGGACTTCTCGCCGCCGAGCGAGGACGAGGCGCTGGCCGTGCTCCGGCGGTCGCAGGAAGCGTTCTTCCGGGCCGGGTCCGGCTAACTAACCATCCGCGACCGCGCGAATCCCTTGGGCCTGGTGAACGAGCGGGCGCAGACAGGTCGCGCTCCACTCTCCGCGCGCACAGGGGCGGTGTCTTGTGGGGGAGTCGAGCCCCGAAGGCGCGGACGTCGCGGCGCACCGGACGAAGATAAGAACCCAGGAGCTTGACGCCGCCCCACGCGGGCGCCTAGCTTACCCCACCTCCTTCGAAGGTTCTTCGATCTCACCGGCCGTGCACCCCCTACTTCTCCTGCGCTGGGCCGGAGCCCTCCTCGTGCCGGCCCTCGTGGGTTGTGACGGGGCGCCGGAACCCACGTCGCCGCCCAGGGCGGCGGTTCCGGCGAGTGCCGAGGGAGCCATCGGCCTCACCTACGTCTGCGGCACCAAGTTCCTCATCAGCAACCGCAACCGCTTCGCCGTCGAGGTGATTTGGCGCGTCGGCGGATCCGACGAGGAGGGCGTGCGACGGCTGGCGCCGGTCCTCCCCGATGACCCCGGGTTCACCGAGACCGAGATCGAGACGACGGGCGACGGTACGCTCGAGCTCCACGTGCCGGGTCGCGGGCTTCAGGCGCACCCCAACGAAGGCAGGCCCTGCGCGAGTGTACCTGCCGCATCGCACTCGGTGGCGGCCAGCTCTTCGAGCGGGGCGGGGGAGTGGAGCGCACCGGTCGCGCTGCCGATCGTGGCCGTGCACCTGCACCTGCTCCCGGACGGGAAGCTGCTGTTCTTCGGCCACCAGCCTCCGCAGTTGTGGGATCTCTCGACCAACAGCTTCACGCCGCTCCCGCAACCGCATTGGCTCTACTGCGCCGGGCACGCCTTTCTCCCCGATGGGAGGTTGCTGGTGGCGGGCGGGCACATCAAGAACCACTACGGCCTGCCCGATGCCAAGCTGTTCAGTTACTCCACCGCAAGCTGGTCGGCGGCTCCACCGATGGCCCGGGGGCGGTGGTATCCGACCTTGACATCGCTCGGCACCGGAGGAGTGTTGGCGCTCGCCGGGCGCGATCAGACCAGCACCACGGTGCTCATTCCCGAGGTCTGGAACGGGAGTAGCTGGCGCAGTCTCTCCTCGGCGAGCCGCTCGCTTCCCTACTATCCGCGCGCCTTCCTGGCCAAGAGCGGCCGGGTGTTCTATGCCGGCGAGCTGCAGCAGACCTATTACCTGAGCACCACCGGCACCGGGTCATGGACCTACGTCGGTGACCGGCTCTACGGCCGGCGCGACTACGGCTCCGCGGTGATGTACGAGCCGAACAAGATCCTCTACGCTGGTGGCGGGCGCACGACCAACACCGCCGAAGTGATCGACCTCCAGCAGGCCGCCCCGGCGTGGCGGTGGACCGGCTCGATGGCGTCCGCCCGGCGGCAGCACAACGCCACCGTGCTGCCCGACGGCACCGTGCTGGTGACGGGTGGGACCAGCGGCACCGCCATCAACGATGAGACCCGGCCGGTCCACGCTGCGGAGCTGTGGAACCCGGCCACCGGCGCATGGACCGTGCTGGCCAGCAACGCCGTCGTCCGGGTCCTGCACTCGACCGCGCTGCTGCTGCCGGACGGCCGGGTGCTCGTCGCCGGGGGCGGTGAGAATGTCGGGGCAACGGATCATCTGGATGCCGAGTTCTTCTCCCCTCCGTACCTCTTCAATCCGGACGGCACGCCGGCGGCGCGGCCGGAAATCTCGAGCGCGCCGGCCACGACCTACTACGCGACGCGGTTCACTGTGACCACGCCGGATCCGGCGAGCATCGCCAAGGTGGCCTGGGTGCGTTTGGGCTCGGTGACGCACGCCTTCGATCACAATCAGCGCTACGTCCCGCTCGCCTTCACCCGCACCGATACGGGGGTCGAGGTCACGCCGGCCGTTCGCAACGCGGCGCCACCCGGCCACTACATGCTCTTTCTCCTCGACTCGGCCGGCGTGCCCTCGGTCGCCAGGATTCAGCGCGTGAAGTAGCGGGGGACCTACCTCGCCTCCCCCACCATCGCTTCGACCCGCCGCGCCCCCTCCGCCACCGCCCGTTCCTCCGGCCCGAACGAGAACCGCACGTAGTTCCTAAACCTGATCCGCCCACACGCGAACCCCGTCGAGTCCGGTG